>NZ_JAAHGT010000084.1 GCF_010672385.1 Okeania sp. SIO2F4 | reverse complement strand
ATCTTTCTTAACATAAAACGTAGACAAAAAAGAGAAGTTATGTATAAGTCATTTGAAAGGCTTTTTTCTCAGAAAAGTGTATTGAATTAGACATAAAGAAGTGAGAAATGCACCCCAAGATTCTTACTCCCCCCTCTTCCCCCTCTTCCCCTCCACCGGAGGGGTTAGGGGTGGGTCCCCCTCTCCCCACCCTCCCACAAGGTTTTCAGGAGTTCCCGATCGGGGATAGTTTAAAAAGGGGGGGGTTAGGGGGAATCAAACTTAGCATTATATTTCGTATTTCATATTAGCTAATGTGCTTTTACAGTAACTTTTAATTCTTGCTCAATCTTTCAATTCTAATTTATCCAAGAAAGACAATAAATTAATAGCTTATAGTTGATGGCTAAATAGTTACTTAAAAATTTACCTAAATATTATTCAATATCAAGCAGAAAAATTTTACCTAAAATTCACCTACTACCTAATACCAGTTGGAAAAAAGAATACTACAAAAAGTACATTTAAATCGGATCTACTTAAAAAGAGCTTCTCCAATTCCTTTAAGAAGGGTATATATATCATTTTTACCTTTTTTTATTCAAAATTTATTCTAATTCTAACTTCGGTCTTCCAACTTCGGTCTGACCTACTCCCTTTGCATTCAACATTCCTACCATTTCTAACAAACATTTATTAAATTGCTATAACACCTACAAAAAAAATTAATCTCTCAAAATTTTATGAAATCAATTTTACCGACACCAACTAAAAAAAATCTGGCATTTTATTTAGAAGATATAGAAAATCCTATCGGTAAAACCATTAACTTGATTTTGCTATTTTTGATTTTACTTTCTTCCGCTATCTTTGTTGCTGAAACTTATCCTATTCCAGAGCAAATTTTTCTCAAATTAGAACTAATAGATGATGCTATTTTAGTGTGTTTTGCTATTGAATATTTGCTAAGATTTTGGTGCGCGGAGAAAAAAATAAAGTTCGTTTTTAGCTTTTTTTCTATTATTGATTTACTCGCAATTTTACCTATATTTCCCGGATTTTTAGAACTTAGTTTTATTCGACTTATCAGATGGTTCCGAATTCTTAGACTAATTCGATTTCTTAAGTTAAAAATTTATATCTTTCAGATTAGTACGGCAGATGGAGTGATTTTTGCCAGAATATTATTTACTTTATTTACGATTATTTTTATTTTTTCGGGCTTAATTTATCAAGTAGAACATCGTGTGAATCCTGAATCATTTAAAACTTTTTTAGATGCGGTATATTTTTCGGTTGTCACAATGACAACTGTGGGATTTGGCGATGTAATTCCCATTTCAGAAAAAGGTCGTTTATTAACTGTTTTGATGATATTAACAGGTATTAGTTTAATTCCTTCCCAACTTGGAGATTTAATTAAACAACTTATCAAAACAGCAAATAAGCAAGAAAAAGTCTGTAGTGATTGTGGTTTTTATTACCACGATATAGATGCTAAATTCTGTAAAATTTGTGGTACAGAATTACCGTTTTCTTAAGTAAGTATGGCGCTATGTGCAAGTTAAAAGTTAAAAGTTAAAAGTTAAAAGTAATCTCCGATCTCAAATTCGGTTGAATACTTATTATATAGTTGTGGGAGATGGGGAGATGGGGAGATTGAATATTGAATATTGAATATTGAATATTGAAGTAATTATAGAATTATCAACATATATTAGACCACTCCGGAAAAGAGGGAACAGGGAACACTTAACTGGGAACAGGGAGAAAGAATTGATAATTTTTGCGTATGGGATTGATTTTATTTTTGATTATCACGCCTATGTCTATTGTATAAGACCATTTCTCAAAAAGAATGCTATACTTATCCAAGACTTCAATGATTAAGTAATTAGTAAGATTCAAAAATTTTCACAGCGATTATTAGCAAGTTAGTGTGTATTATTCATATTTTTACTACTCTGTACGGAGGTTGCATGCAACGTCCCTACTCCCCTACTCCTCCGCTCAATAAAACATAGAAAATTTTTTGAGATTTGGTATAATCGAATTCTATATGAGTGAGTTTTCGATGCCCAAATACTCCTTCATTAATGGATAATTACCTGTAAGCATTCACTATTCAACTTATAGCAGTTTACAACTTGATAAACTACAAAATTATGGGGCAGTAGGGAGCAGGGAACAGGGAGCATCAGAACTGTGGATAGTGATTAATATTAAAAAATTAACCTCAGTTATAAAAAACGCTGTCAGTCAAAAATTGAGATGTAATTTTTATAGATGTTTTCATTAATATAGGCCACAACTATGATGTCTTTTAACTATGCAACTTTAGACATATTTATATGATTCCTGTAATCTACCTTTGTGAAATACTCTATAATTATTGAACTTGTTTAATAATTATTATTTGAACTAAATAAAACCTTTTTTTTGTGATTTTTTTAGAGTTTAATTTCCTCAAATTTAGGACTCTCTATCTATTAATTAAGTGTTTAAATTTATTGTGAAATTAGGTAAGCATTCAGCGGTCAGCTATCAGCTAAGTAGGTAAGTGAAAAAATTTACAAGTACGTCCGCAGCTACTGGAGCGGAGCGGAAGGAAGCAATCTCGAGAGTTTCAACTGCTTTAAGATTTCGTTACATAGTGACGTTTATTCGTACCTACCTACTTATTAGCTTCATTACCTTTAAAATAGGAAAAAGCAATTGAGAGGTTCCAAATAATTAAAAGTTACTGTAAAAGTCCATCAATTAACCTTAATAGTCTATCAAGCTACATTGTTCATTAAAAAGCTTGCTAATAGCTGAATGCTTACGAAATTATCCTTCTTGCTTCTTCCTTCCTTTAATTTAATCTACGCCTGATACTTTGCTTTAGACTTCGCAGTAATTTTTTTAATCTAGTTAAATTAACTTCCTTACTACCATAACGCCATTCAACATAAGCTTGAGAAATTTCTTCTACTATTTCTCCCTGTTCCCTGATTAGTGAGTTATATTCCTGAATAGCCTTAGTATACTCAAAAGGTGTCTGAAAACCACGTTTAACTAATCCTTTACTCGCCATCAAATTCAACATTTGTTGATAAATACTCTCCATCGGAGATAACCTTGCTAACCAACGACCGTAACGCCATTTTCGCCAAAATATATACAATAACCAACCCAAAAAACTTAAAGCAGTACCTAAAATTAAACCGCCAAATATACCTTGCCAACCTTGGGAAAATAAAGCAAAAAACCAAGCAATAATCCCCAATATCCAACGAAATATTCCACCTATAAATCTCTCTATAAAACCAGTTACAGGAGAAGGCAACCAACCAGCTACCCACTTCCAAAAAGTCATTAATGCAGTAAAAGTTTGATTTTTTTCAATTGAAGGAGGAGTTAATGGCATTCCCGGAATAGGATTAAAAGCAAACCATCCATAACCTGGAAAATATACTTCAGTCATCATATAAGCATCTGTATTTTTTACCACATATAAACCAGTAAAAGGATTAAATTCTCCAGGAGCATAACCGCCAACTAATCTAGCAGGAATTCCAATAGAACGTAACATTATTGTCAAAACAGTAGAAAAATGATCGCCATAACCACCTGTAATTTTTTCCCCTTCCGGACTATTTTGATAACCAAATAAAAATGCTGAGACTAAATCTTCACCTTCAGCTAAAAATGGCGGTGTTTTCTGAAGTTTATAATTTGGATTTTGCTTGAGTTCTTGAGCTAAATCAAGTGCTTTTTGGTAAGGAGAAGTAATAGGTTTACTTTCTTTTGCAACTTTACTTTTCCTGGCTAAAATTTCTTCAGTTTTTTGTCTTACTTTTTCCGCTATTTCTGGAGGAATTTGTAAATAATATTGATTAATACTTTCTGGATAATTCGTTCCAGCTTTACCTAAAATATCGGCACTTCTATAAGGAACATCCGAAATTACTGTGTAGGTTAAACCTTCTCGAAGTTCAAGAGGAGAACGTAAATTTCCATCAGGGTCAATTGCTATTTTTTCAGTAGGAAAATATAGTTCTCTAGCATTGTATAAAGCTGGAATTAAATTTGGTAACTGAGAAACTACTGTATAACTTTGAATAACTTCCTTCGTTTCATTTGCATAATTATTTCGACCCCATTTCACATCAAATTGATAAGACCAACGCGGACGATTTAAAGTAAAAGTATTATCATTCCGAGAAATTTCCCAACCTTCACCAGTATATTTATCAAAAGCCAAAACTCGCCAAAAACCCTCAGCTTGCGACCTAACTCGCATCACAACTTGAGGCTCTAACTGCCCGCGTAAATTTTGGTTTATCTTAGTATTAAACCCATAATAATAAGTAGTATCTAAAGTTCCCGGACCTGATTCTTGATTAGTTCCATTACCATTTCCAGAATCATCTCCATTTTCCCTACCTCGACCAATATAACCAGGATTTGTAATTGTCCGTCCGTCAAAATTTCCTACATCAAAATTAATCGGAGCGCTAACAGGAAAAGTTCGTAATTGATAACCAGGCAACCTAGGTAAAAAAGCAAAAATTGCCAGACCTAATCCAATAATTACTAATAATAATGTTGTTAATCTTTTAGGGGAAATAGCATTTAATAGAGATACTTTTTGTCGCTGCTTTTGCTTTAGAAGCTCCGATCTATTACCTGAAAATCTTGACTGTAAACCCAACCTAGAACGATAATCTAAAATAAGGCAAGGAATAGCAAGAACAATAAACAGCAATAATACAGGTCCGTAAGTTAAAGTTTGACTAATAGTACCTGCGACCCCTAACAAAATTAACCCTATAACCATCGAATAACCCAAATCTTTTCGCCTGGGTAGATCGAAACTATGCAAAACTTGAAGTTGAATCAATAATTCCGCCAATACCAGTCGCGTATCATTTAACTCACCAACTAACCTGCTTAAAAAAGCAGCCAAAGCTAATAACATTCCTATAGCCAAACAAAACTTAGCTGGTACATTCCTTTTGTAGCGATTGTACCAACTCCAAATTGCTCCTATAATACTTAATGGTGCAGCCCAAAAAGTTAAAGGCAGTTCATCTGTTGCCACCCCAGCAGCCACGTCAACTGCTATAATGCCTACTATTACCAATGCCTGTACCATGACTCGTAATAGAATAGAATCTTCAGGAAGAGGTTTAGGCGCTGCTTCTATTTGTCTCAACAGAGGTCCTAATATAGGTAGATTTCGCACTTCCCAGGCAGAAGAAGAATTAGGCATAATATTATTATTGGTAGATGCTTAATAATTAATAATTAATAATTAATAATTAATAATTGATAATTAGGGAAAGCTTTCCACAAAGCAATCTTTGGTCATGCTCCGCATTCATGTCGGATCTGGCAGTTGTTAGCGCTTGCTCCGCATTCTACAGGAAAGCTTTGCGCTAGCAAAACGGTTTTCATGTCGCGCAGCGAAACCAAAATAATTATCCATTATCCATTGTTCATTATCAATTGTTAAGGAGGTAATTATCCATTATTCATTATCAATTAATGAAAAGCATAGGCACGCTATTTAGAATTATGAATTTAGAATTCAGGATTTAGAGTTTGGTTGAAGACAAACAGCAAAATTTAAAGGTTCTTCCCCATTTAACAAATTAATAGTGAGCTGCAATTTTTGGTCAGGTTTTGGAGCAAATAACTCTACCCATAGAATACCTGCATCGGAACGTTGAGCAGTTGTTTGGTAGCTCTCTCCACCTTGCAGTTTTAGACTTCCTGCTGCTGGAAGTTGACCCTTAATTCTCAAACAAGCACAAGACCTATCTTTAGGAATAGAATATTCAGCCTCAATATTAATCCAGCCCACAGCAGTTTCCCATTGTCTTCTTTCCACTGCCTGGTTCAAATGGCAGGTTAAAGTCAAAGATGATAAAATTTCCTCAGCAGCCAACAAAGACAACAACATTTGTTGATTAGGAGTTGCACTATTATAAGTGGTGACTTGACCCGGCAATACTCCACGGGGCGGACCTGCCAGCACTAAACCAGCTAGGTTATTTAGGGATTGAGATTGGCCAGGGAATAAATTATCTACAGCTTTAACCAATCTACTACCAGGTAGTAAATTGGATTGCACTATCTCTTGGCAAGACTGTAAGATTTGAGCAAATACACTATCTGTTAGGGGTATAGATAGGTTTCCCCACCTGATATTTTTCATCTGTGATGCCCACAGACGAATTGGGGGAACCAAATCTGGAACTTCAACGTCTGGATAGTCAGTATTGTATCCCGATTCTTCCCAAGGAAATATTGGTGGTTTAGCTTCAATCTTGGCTTTTAGGCGTTTTTGTAACAATGACTCGAAACGATTATACACAGTTGGTACTTCTCCCAGTGTCATTGGTGGACTTTCGTTGTCGTAGGGAAAGTCAATTTCTTCGGAATCTAGTGGATCGAATTCTTCCCACTCTTCTTGTCCCCTGATTTCTGCTTCCATATCCTTAATAGGCTTTTGATTTTCCCCTACCTCTAATATTTCTTCAGAACTTGGCTTTGATAGTAGCCAATCAAAGAAATTTTTCTCGAAAGTTTCCACCTGTTTATTCGTTTCGTTATTCATCACTTGATGCCCCTGCTCCGGAACCTGAACGATTTCGTAATTCCCAGGCAAGTTCTAGTAATTTATACCACTTCTTTTTAACCTGGTTGACTTTACGACCTAAAGTTTTAGCGATCGCTTCATCAGAAAGACCTTCTTGCTTTAACTTTAGCAAATTCTTTTGTTCTGGATCAATTTGCTCATGCAAAGCTTCCCATTCTCTAGGAGTTAAACCTAAATTTTGCTCTAAGTCTGCTTCTAACCATTGATGAACTAGTTCCCACCGATGTCCCATGGCAAATTTCAGCAAATGGTACTTAAAACGCTGCTGTAAATAATCCCTTTCTCGGGGAGTTAGACCCAAAATAGATTCTATTTCTCCAGTCGATAAATCTTGTAAACGCAATGCAAAGTAATTTGCACAGTCTTGTTGTTGACGTTCCTCTAGATAAGCCATTAGTTCTTCAATCACAACCTGACGTAGAGAACCAATATCATTACCAGGGTCTTGGGCAACCATTGCTTCTCGCACTTGCTGGACAGATCCATCATTCCAAGTCTTATCTGAGTCAGTAGTTGTGCCCTCTGCTGCTTGGTCAATATCTACAGATGTTTCCTTTGGTTGTTGTTGGGAAAATGTTTGTGCCCGTAGAATAATCAATTGTTGACTACGACCACCAGACAAAGGTATACGTCTTTTGCCATAACGTTCTGTAAAGGCCATATACTCTGCCAGTTCTAACAAAGTACGAGGACTATAAGTTGCTGGAAGTTCGGCTTCCCGCCGAAAAGCATTTAAAGTCTCCAGGTAAAATTGTTGTAAAAAATCTTCTATCAGATTCAATCTGGCCTGATAACTTGATTGTATTTGTGGAGGAGTTATATATCTATAAACAATAGCACTAAGGGTGCTATGTAATTCTACTCTTCCTTCTTGAGAACGAAGCTGGTAATAATGTATACATCGCTTGAGACGATGTATAGCTAAATTTTTAGCCCATTTACCTACTTCTCCCGAAGCTTGAATTCTTTTACTTTCTGTGCAAATCCTTTCTACTTCTTGTCTAATACGCTCTGCTACTTCTAGGCAATTTTGCCTTGACGCACGAGTAGACTGCTGAAATTCATCTAGGAGTAGCTTTAATATTTCTTCGCCAACTTGGCAGATTTCCCCCATCATTGTATTAATAATTAACTACTAAGCCGTTCACGAGCTTCCAGTTCGCACTGGTAAACTTTATAAATCATCACAAATACACCCAACTTTTTAGATAATTTCTGAAAATATGAAAAACATTAAATTATGGACTTAGAACAACAAATCCAAACACTTATTAAAAACGCACCCGAAGATGGTAATACACCAAAAATTGTTGAAGCAATTACACCTGCTTTAAAACTTTTAGCTCAACAACTCAAACATTTGCAATACTATATTTTACAAACTTACACGCAAAATTGGGTTTTGACTACTTTAGGTCATCGCAGTCAATCTGAACTAGAAAAACGTGTTATTTATGCTTTTCCTACACTAAAAGATGCCTCATCATCTATTTCTGAAGATAATGTCGTGGCGACACCTATGCCAGTTATTCATATACTTTTCCAAATGATAGCAATTCAACCTTTAGATAGCCTTGTATTCTTTGAAAAACCAGGCGATCTGACAAAAGCTACAGAGGTTAAAAGAGAGGATGTCCAAAAACTGATAAGTATATATCTCAGACAGTATCAGGCATCCTCTAGTTCCAACTCTAGCAAAATTCCTCCGGATATTGCTTAAGATGTTGAGAACTTATCAAAGTCGGGATTTTATATTATTAAAAATTCAACTATCTCAAACAAATATAGCGATAGTTAAATTGGTTATAAACATTTAAACCAGACTCAAAATACAGGCTAGTTACTATCAAAATAGATATTATTTGTTAGTTATATACCAATCAATAGTATCTTTTGATTTTTCACCGTACTGTATGGTATTCATTCATTTTTACTCAACTAATTATTGGAAAATACATTAAGCTAATACAGCCTACTTAAAACATAGTCAGTAAGATTAATTAAAGATATACGAGAATCACAATCTGGCAAAGAGTCTAAATGTTTAACAGCCATCTTCGCGTGTTTAGCGGCCAACTCTTGAGACCTTTTAATACCGTCGCTATCTTTAATCAATTGGATGGCTTCTTCTAAATCGCCATCTTGAGCTAACTCTCTTTCGAGTAGTTTTTCTAAGCCTGGCTTTTCTTCAACAGCATACAATGTAGGTGCTGTCAAGTGGCCACTTTTTAGATCTGAACAAGCTGGTTTTCCTAGAGATTCTGTGGCGCTAGTAAAGTCTAGTATGTCGTCCACTATTTGGAATGCTAAACCTAGATATTTACCATAGTAGTACATATCTTGGGCTAGTTCTGGCGAGACACCACTAATAATGGCTGCAGCTTTAGAGCTATTAGCAATTAGAGAAGCTGTCTTATAGTAGCTTTTTTCTAAATAAGCTTCTATGGATAGATCTGTATCAAATCTATGTAGTCCTTGCTGAATTTCTCCTTCCGCAAGATCCATAATTACTTCTGAAAGAAGTTTTACAACTTCTAGATTATCTAGATTGGCCAAGTACCAAGATGATTGAGCAAATAGGAAATCTCCAGCTAGTACCGCAACACGATTGGTAAATAAACTGTGAACGGTAGGGACGCCTCGACGAACTTCTGATTCGTCTACTATATCATCGTGAACTAAGCTAGCAGTGTGGATCATTTCTGTGATTTCTGCTAAACGACGATGTTTAGAAGTAATTTCCCGATTTGGCATGGTAGTCCGTGAAATTAATAGGACAATAGCTGGTCTGACCCGCTTTCCCTTGACACGGAATAGGTGTTCTGCCGCCGCGTACAGTATGGGGTGACGGGCACCTACCAATTGTTTTAAGTTATTTGTCAGCAGTTGTAGGTCTGCTTCTACTGGAGAGAATAGGAGAGTGGAAGTGGTCATGGATTAGCCAATAAAGCTACAAGTTAACAAAATTTTACAAATTATATTCTTATTCTAAGCTAACCATCCTTGATATAGGAAAGTTAGAAATCTTGACAAACAAAATTATTTTTTAAAAAAATAGGCAAAAATATAAATCAATGCCAGTATTGTCAGTAAATTGTATCTAATTGTTAAGCAACCAGGCAAAGGCTCTATACAACTAGGATTAATTGTGTTAGCATAATATTATTAAATTTAGTAGGTGTAATAATTCAAGATAGATAAAGAGATACTGATTGAATCTTGAATTAGAAGAGTCAATAACTGCTTAAGTCTTCAATAGTGAAAATTTAGCAATTATTGGGACGAGCATTTAAGAACCTAAAAAATGTAATACATACAATTTAGTTATCGCGCTTATTTGATCGAGATGTGGCTGAAGGCTTTTGTCATTTAGATTGTATGAACCAGCTATTAGGTGTATGACGATCGCAAGATAAGTTAAAAACTGCATAGTATGAGCGAGATATATTTGCAGATCACTAAATTGCAGAATTAGAGTTAACTTGCCTTCCCAAAGCCTAGAGATTATTAGCTAAAAAAAACTTACTTCTAGGCTGATATATTAGATTAACATCTAATCAACACAAGGAAGATAGTTGCTATAAATCACTATTAAATTGATAGTATTTAATCATCAATTTATCTTAAAATACCTAATTTTTTAAGTATTTTTTCCGGCAAAAAGGTAATATTTATTCACTTAAAATCTGCCTATTTCAGGGTGATGATTACGACAATGCTTTGGCTTTAAAATAGTAGTCATTGTTATCAGCAGTAGTCGGTAATTACTGATAGCTTAAAGTCAAACCTAAATTCTCCAAATATCGATTCAGAGAATACCCAAGTAGAGGGGAACTCAGCAAAAGTTTATATATTTGAACTTGCAGAAATTAAAATATCTACAAACGCATTTGAATTTAATGCCAAACTCTATAAAGATGAGAGTTGAAAAATTTATCAATAAATTTATTTGGCTCTAAAAATCAAACCGAAATAACTTTTGTATTTAGAATTAATTTAATTAAAATTAATATCTAATACAAGTTATTTTAGTTACTGATTAATTCCTGAAAACCCTCCTCACAATTTGGTCAAACTATGAACTACAGTCAGATTCCTGTTATTATTCCCATTCTAGCAACTGCTTATGTCTTTACCGTCTATTTGCTCTTAGCATTAGCTCAACGAGGCGCAAAAATCACAAGAAATAAAAATTGGCAACAAGGTGTTGCCGACTCCAGCACTAATTTACATTAGTAAAGCACAGCAGATATAGCAATTCTTAGATGTGAGTGAGGTACGAAAGTTATAGGTATTAGGGAATACCCTAACACAAAATAATAAAAATCAATGTGCCTCACTAACTTGAGAAACCCTATCTTCTTATAGATATATTTTAATAAATTTGATCGACTTATCTACTATAATCAGATCAAAAAAAGAAGGGAGAATAATTAATTTGCCAGAATTTTTTTCTGATACTTCTGGGATTTAATTTGTTGCTATGATTGGTAGAAAATTAAATGTCGCAAATTAGGCAATTTAGCAGATTATGTTCTAGATAGAAATAGGTTTGTCTAGAATAGCTGGCAAAGAAATTGCTTGTACAACTGGTCTATAACCTAACCACTGTAATGATAAATCAGCAAATTTTTGAGGAGAAGCAGTAACTACAAATTTTGTTGGTTTTGGTGTCTTATAGTTTTGCAAATTTAGAATTTCTAACTCTCTAGAAGCGACTTCAACTAGATAAACTGCAGGGTCTACAAAATTCACAGATGTAGGTAATAATAACCGTAATATTGGTTCTAAATAAGGATAGTGAGTGCAACCATAAACTAATGTGTCAATTTGTTGTTGTATTAAAGGTGTTAAATATTCTTGTGCTATCTGATATGTGTAGGGGTCATGTAGCTGATTTTGTTCTATTAATGGTACGAAATAGGGACAACCAACTTGCCAAACTTGAACAGAAGAATCTGCTTCTAAAATAGCATAACGATATGCATTACTAGTAGCAGTTGCAGGGGTAGCAATAACACCTATTCTTTTTCCTTGTTGGACTGCAGCATTAGCTCCAGGTACAATCAATCCTAAAATAGGAATATCAAATTTCGATTTGACTTTTTCCAAAGCCAAAGCTGAACTGGTATTACAAGCCATTAATACCATTTTCACTCCACTTTTGACTAGCCATCCTATAATTTCATCTACAAAGTGTAAAATTTCTTCGCTAGTTCTTGTACCATAAGGTAATCTTGCTGTATCACCAAAGTAAAGAATAGATTCGTTCGGTAACTGTCTATATAGCTCTCTTAAAACAGTTAAACCCCCTATCCCACTGTCAAAAATTCCTATTCTTTTTTGTCTAGTTTCAGTAGTCATTATTTGAGTGTTCACATAAATCAACCATAATTCAATTCCTCAGTTTAAAATATCTTTTGTACTAAATTTAATTAAATTCAGAAGATATTTTTAGATCGGGAAAAATGCCATTATATTATTTATTGATGAAGTTAAGCTGAAAAAATAGGATAGGGAGTAGATCTTTAATTTAGGGTTATGTAGCTAACTTTTTGAGTGGTTGAGGAACATCAAATTTTGTACCATTACTCAGGGTTGCAAAAGTTGAAATACCTAAATATATTCCAATGGGATTATCAAATTTTGGTAGATGTTCTGAAAAAGTTTCTACAACAAAACTAGCAAAGTAACGACTGGCAATATCCTTGATTATGGTGACAGAAGTAGGATAACTAGCTAATTGCCTTAACCAAATTATCCGAATTTTTCCAACTTTTGATAGATAGATTTTATCTTGACCAATTTTTTAATTAGCTCCAACAAATCTTGCAGTTTGCTTTGATTTTCTAATGCATGAATTTAGGAGGTTTAATTTTAATACCTTTGCTTTTTCCAGTACAACTATTAAAAAAGTTTTTGTAGGGGCGAATGGCCATTCGCCCCTACGGTCTAAATCTTTAAGAGATTGTTGTAACGGAGTAGAAGTTACGTCTTTCAACCAAATTAATTTTTTCTTGGCTTGAATTATAAATTGCTTAGTTAAATCAGTATATGAAGGTTTCGCGCGTACCATCAACATACAACTGATTACAATTAACTAATGACTGATTCCAAACGTATCTACAATAGCCAAATAGTTGATTTAATTTAGTTATTTGAACCTGGTTAGGATATATCCTAGTACTTACATCTAGCTTTCAATTTTTTCTGCCTATTACTAATACCAAAGCAATATTATTATAGTATTAGTTGGCATTAATCGCGACATCAAATCAAAGATTATGATGCGGGTCTCCTGCCAACATTTAAATAAATTAACACTATACCATATATAGCAATTTGAAAAGATTGCTGTACTGCAAAGGCTTTAATCTTCCATTTAAGAGTTTTACACTACAGTTCACAAATCAAATCTAATTGCTATATATACAGTATTTTCCCTTCTTGAATATTATTGCTTATTTCAGCCTAATGTGAGAAACTCGGACTAACCAACAAACTCTAATCTAGCTGGTTTTTCTTTTGGTGCTTCTGTACCCTTGAGATAGGCTAATACTGTATCTGCATCAGATACCTCAAATGGGTCATCACCATAGTTGTCACTAAAACCTTCTTCAATAAACATCTTTTCAATTTTGCAGTCATTGACAACCATTGCATAGCGCCAAGAGCGCATACCAAAACCGATATTAGACTTATCTACTAACATTCCCATTTTACGAGAGAACTCTCCATTACCATCTGGTAGTAGGAATACATTTTTAGAACCTTGCTGTTTACCCCATTGGAACATTACAAAAGCATCGTTTACTGACAGACAGATAATTTCATCTATTCCTTGTGCTTTGAACTCATCATATAGTTCTTCATAGCGTGGCAGGTGAGTAGATGAGCAGGTTGGTGTAAAAGCACCAGGTAAGGCAAATAATACTACACGCTTACCACCAAATATTTCTTGGGTGGTTTTGTCTTGCCAGCGAAAAGGGTTTGGCCCTCCAACAGACTCATCACGAACACGGGTTTTAAATACTACATTAGGAACTTGCTCAATAGCCATACTTACCTCTGGATGATTTAGTAAATTAGAAATTCAATTTGTATCAGCTTTTACTGATGTAAATAAGAATAATTCTGATTTAAGAATATGTCAATGGTATTAAAGAAAAAATTTTATTTTTGAGGTCTTCTTGTGAAAGTGTTCTCAAATCAGGTATTATAATTTATTTGGGTAGTGTTGAATTAAGTAAGGATAACTATATAGGCAACAGGAAATGCTTAACTGGTAATGGACAACATCTCTCTTTTGACACTGTTATAGTATTGATTGATGGATTTCAACGATCTGCTATTACAGGGTGTATAGAATTGCTTGGGGTTTGTAGACGCATCGGGTTGCTGAAGGCTATCCCTATTCACTTTTTCCTTCTACCTTCTTCAGATAATTTCTCTTAACTTATTTGAGAAATGCTGTTTATAACAAGTTGAGTTATTTCTTACTATAAATCATCAGTTACTCAAAAGCATTGGGGAGTGATAAAGCTGATTTATCTTCAGAAGTTTGAGTAAGTTCAACATTAAGGAAAAAACAATTTTATTGTTCTGTGTAATAAAATAAATAACTAAATATATTGAATATCTCAAGCACGGGATTTTTGATAATTTTCTTCATACTAATAGCTAATTTATCAAGGTAATATAAATAAAGTCTGATGTTGTCATGACTAAGCGGTGATGAAACAAATTAATTTCCTAGAGAAGGTATTTTGTCAGTCTCAGGCAAACCCTTCGCTCAAGTTAGTAATCTCACATTTTTTGTGAGAAATGCTAATCATCGGGTAGATTCAATAATTAATAATTAACAATTAATAATTAGGGTTTGTGTATGGAAAGTCTTTTTGATAGGGTAGGGAGTAGGGAGTAGTTAAGAGTTAGGATTTACGGGAGTTGTAGAAGAGGTGGTCATTCATAATTGCTCTTTAGTTTTTCTGTCATAAATTACCCCGTTTAGGCTCACTTTTTCCGCTCCATCAACTGAAAAGCTGGTACTTTTTCAGTACCTAAAATTCTTCAAACCTTTATTGAATAGTGCTTTGATATTTAATCAGCCACCCCTAATTAATAATTACCTCTTCTTAAAACAGATAGGATTGATTAAAAGAAAAATTTTTTCTTCTCTTGGTCGATTTGAGACGAGGGAGGAAACTTTGCCATCCCATCCTAGGTCAAGCTTCGCTTTTCATATCGGCGACAGCCGAAACGACCCCTTTTTCTCCCATATAGGAGAGGCTTTAAACCTTAGTTTTTCGGGAAAATAATTGCTTTGGAAGACTATATGTTGTTTATTTTACCAGAAGTTACTAACTTGATATCCTAAATTATTCAGCATAACTCTTAACAATGGTAGACTTAAACCAATCACATTAGTATGACAACCTTCTATCTTTTCAATAAATAAACCACCTTTGCCTTCTATAGCAAAACAACCAGCACATTTTAAAGGTTCTCCAGTAGAAACATAAGCTTCTATTTCTTGGTCATTAACAGGAGCAAAATGAACTTTGGTCATTCGACAAAGTACGATAGTTTTATTTTTAGCTAAATCAATTAAAGCATGACCTGTGTATAATTCTCCAACTTGACCACGCATTTTTTGCCAGCGAGCGATCGCTTCTTTAGTATTAGCAGGTTTACCATAAATTTCGTCTTCAATAACTAATACTGAATCACATCCTAAAATTAAATTTGATTGTGTTTCAGATAAGTTTTTTTTGATTAGAGACTTAGCTATTGTTTCTGCTTTAGCTTGGGCTAATGTTTCTACTAATTTTCTAGGTTCTGTTAATTTAACTGTTGATTCATCGAAGTTACTAGGCATAACTATAGGGTTAATACCAACAGTTTCTAATAAGCGAAGTCTTGCTGATGAAGATGAAGCTAATATGAAGGTCGGAATTTCCATATTTTTAAGCACATAAGCATAAAATATTCAAGAAAAATTTGATAATTTGTCAGGACTATAGCTTATATATCTAATGATATCTAATGATATTTTCAATCTTTAAATTTCCTAGTCCTGACTAAGATAAAGTCTTCTTACTAAGAGACTGTTTGTCAAAAAAGTATTAAGAGATTTGTGGAGCAAGTAAATCTTCAAACTAGAAAGAATAAGGTTAGAGATGGAAATCAGTCTACAGGTGCGGGGGTATGGGTCATATTCCTAGAGTTATGGTGAATTTATTTGTGATAAAAATTATGTCTTCACCTATTCCCTATTCCCTATTCCCTATTCCCTATTCCCTATTCCCTATTCCCTATCTTCTTTTTGATATTTCCTGATACATTCAATCTCTAAGGGTATAGCAGAAAATAAATTATCCCAATTTTTGTACTCCCTAAATGTACTATATCCTTACTGGTTACTCCCTACTCCCTTACTTTTTCAATTTCTTCCCTACTCCCTACTCCCTACTCCCTACTCCCTTATTTTTATAGCTAATTAATTTTTTATTTGGAAGTCCCTAATATACAGAGAAAGAGTTAATAACTTGCTGAAACTTATCATGCACTTTTTGCCAGCGTGCTTCAGTCGTAGAAATATTAATCGTAAAAAGCTGACCTCGACTAACTGCCACACTTGCTAAATTATGACGCTTTCTCCCATCAGCAAGTTTAACCGCATACTCCAATTGATAATATGTTTTAGTCTTATACTCTCGTGCTTTCGCATTGACTAATTCTGCTTCTCGACCTGAGTCTTTTGGTGCAATGGCATTTTTACTAAGTTTATATCCTACTTCAGTAGGAGTACCCAAGTCAGTCAAAGTATTTTCTTGAGCCACGGGACTAATAACTACGCTAACATTCTCGGTAGCCTCAACTAAGTCATGGAATACTACATCCGGGCCATCAGAAACTTTTACTTGGAGCCAACCATTAGGATAAAGGAACTCATAACCATCGGTCGTATCTACAAAACTTTGAAGTCCACCGCCAACAGAAACACAACCGGTTAATGTGAGAGCGATCGCTACTAAAAATAAGGCCAGAATTTTTTTTAACATTTTCTCTAAATCTAGACTCTAAATAACTGGAGTTGGATTGAGTTTACTCTTTAGTCCAAATACTCCCGTGAATTTATTGTCTCATTAAATCTTCATTAATTTAACTACTTTGCTCAATTTAATTAATTTCAACAATATATTGTTGTCAACAAAGAACTAAAATTATTCATTCTTAAGGTTTTATTTTGTACCGATTGTTTTTTTATAGGATACAAAATTCTGTGTTTATCTGGAGATATTTATTTGATTCTATATAGCATTTTTGACAAAGGTAGACTATGTGAATAATAGTGATTATGCGATGTTTTTAAGATGTAAAAAAAACTGATTTTTTTGGGTTTATTTTAATTGAGAAAAAATTTTTTATCGATGAAAAATTAATTGCTGCGTGAGTTCTTTTATGATTTTTTTGACTATAGCAGTATGAAATGATTCGTGAAAAATATGAGATTATCAAAAAGTGGTTGTTTGGTTGGCGATGTAACTGCTTCTAGGTTCAGCTTTTCATGTCGCGCAGCGAAAACCGTCAAAATTTTTTTTGGTAAAGTTATGAATTTTTGAAAAAATAGTACAGAGTCAACTTTTCTAGAGCTACAACAATTTATTAAAAGTAATCCGGAGCCAAGAGAATTGAAAAGAGCATTGGTGATACAAATGCTAATCCTTGGTTTTAAGCCTCGACAAATGCAAAATATTTTAGAAATTTCTGCTGCAATGGTCAGTCAATTTAAAGCTAACTATGCCATGGCAGATATTAAAGGACTAAAACTCAAATATAAAGCCTCAAATCGATATCTATCTGGGAACAAATGAGAAGAAGTTATTGAATGGTTAAAAAGCGAAAAAGAAGTAAAATTATAAAAATTAGATAGCCAGATAGAGTCAAAATATGCAGTTAAATTTCGTTATTTAAAAAGTTACTATAATCTTGGAAAATCAGGGATAATGAGTTGAAAAAAGCAAAAAAAAAGAATCTCAAACGAGATGGTAAACTTGCACCAAATCAACATAAATAAATCTGTCATTTATGAGCAGAAGGTCGAGAATAAATAGAAACTGGAAAGCTGAGTATATATTTGATTGATGAATGTTATTTACTGTGGGGA
>NZ_JAAHGT010000839.1 GCF_010672385.1 Okeania sp. SIO2F4 | reverse complement strand
TGATTGACGCATACTTAATCAAGTCAAAAGTAATTTCAGTTATTAGTTATCAGTTATCAGTTATCAGTACCTCGTATAATAGGTATAATACGGACTTCAAATACAGAATATTCTTTTTTTTATACCCTTAAAAAAGGAGGTATAACACCCAAATTTTTCTGTCAAGAGTCATTTATGTAAGTAATACAACTTAAAGTTATACCAATTACCATGCATTAACTTAGATGCTACCTCAATTATTAAGTAATTAACATAGACTGAATAACTGTTTCAATAATTATTAGCCAGGGGCATATTAATTATTATTATGTTTACCGAAGAATTAATAATTCAATAATTCAATAATTCAATAATTCAGGTTTAAAGCCTCCCCTTTCAAGGGGAAAAAGCGGTCGGAAAGCGGAGCATGACCTTAGGATGGGATGGCGAGGTCTCCCGAAGAAAGCAGAGCCGCTTCGAAGTTCGCCATATCCAATCGACCAAGAGAAATAGATTTTTCCTTTTATTCAATCCAATCCGTTTTAGGGAGAGGTAATTATCAATTATCCATTATCAATTATCCATTATTGAACTCTCCCTACTCCCTCACTTCCCCACTCCCTTCGAGGAAAGCTAGTTAAAATTGCTGCAAAAAGCGTAAGTCACTAGCATAAACCCGCCGAATGTCATCAATTTCGTGTAGTACCATGGCAAATCTTTCTACCCCAAAACCTGCTGCAAAACCTGTATATTTTTCCGGATCGTAACCCACTGCTTGCAAAACATTGGGGTCTACCATCCCACAACCTAATACTTCTAACCATTTACCATTCCATTGTAAATCTACTTCTGCTGAAGGTTCGGTAAATGGGAAATAGCTAGCGCGGAAACGAATGGGTAGGTCTCCAAACATTTGTCTGAGGAATTCTTTTATTGTTCCTTTGAGGTCAGAAAATCTTAATCCTTCATCTACTGCCAAAAGTTCAAGTTGATGGAAAACAGCAGCGTGGGTTGCGTCTACAGTATCGCGCCGATAAACACGACCAGGAGCAACAATTCTGATGGGCGGTTCATGTTTTTCCATGTAGCGGATCTGTACTGAGGAGGTGTGAGTCCGCATTAAATTTCCGTCTGGCAAGTAGAAGGTATCCTGCATATCTCTCGCGGGGTGGTCTAGCGGAGTATTTAGGGCTTCAAAGTTGTAGTAGTCGCTTTCCATTTCTGGGCCTGTGGAGATTGTATACCCTAAACCAACAAAAATGTCAAGGGCACGGTCTATGAGGCCATTCAGGGGGTGGATTTTTCCCTGGGAGCGATGTACCCCTGGCATACTAACATCTAAGGTTTCAGCTTGAAGTTGGGCTGCAATTTCTGCTGCTTGTAAGCTGCTACGCTTTTCGTCTAGGTTAGTTTGGATGGCTTGTTTAACTTCGTTGGCGATCGCTCCTACTTTTGGTCGTTCCTCTGGGCTGAGTTTACCCATTGCACCAAGAATTTTGGACACTTGACCTTTTTTACCTAGATAACTAATCCGTAAGTCTTCTAATTTTTCTAGGCTTTCTGCTATGGCGATCGCTTCTGTTGCTCCTTGACCTAATTCTTTTAATTGAGTTCCTATATCACTTATCTGCATAATTGGTGAATAATATTTACAATACTTTTATTTTTGGGCAGGTTTGGATGGTAATAGTAATTTATAGTCTAATTTTATCATTAGCTATGTCAGTCCAGTAGAGTCAGCAAATTAGGATATATTACTGAGGACAGATTTTTCCCTAAAATCTTAACTTTATAACTTTTGAGTTCCGTGAAACGGTATTCCCTATCCTATTCCCTCTTCCCTATTCCCTTAGAAAAATGAAAATATTGGTTAGTAACGATGATGGCATTTTTGCGGAAGGTATCCGGAGTTTAGCTAATGGTTTAGCAGCAGTAGGCCATGAAGTTATTGTTGTTTGTCCTGACAAAGAACGTTCAGCCACAGGTCATAGTTTAACGCTATATCAACCAATTCGGGCTGAAATTGTCAAATCAATTTTTGATGATAGGATAACAGCTTGGGCTTGTTCTGGTACTCCTGCTGATTGTGTAAAATTGGCCTTATTTGGCTTGTTAGAAACTCCACCAGATTTAGTATTAGCAGGAATTAATCATGGGCCGAATTTAGGAACAGATATTTTATATTCCGGTACTGTTTCTGCAGCGATGGAAGGAATAGTTGAAAATATTCCTAGCATTGCTTTGAGTTTAGGCAGTTACACTTCTAGGGAATTTGAAGTTGCTGTCAATTTTGCTCAAAGTTTAGTGCAGAAAATGGAAAGCCAACCTTTAGATAATTTAATGTTACTAAATGTAAATATCCCAGCAGTCAAAGAAACAGAAATAGCAGGAGTAAAAATTACCCGTCAAGGAATTCGTCGATACATAGATATATTTGAAAAACGGGTCGATCCGCGAGGTAAAACCTACTATTGGCTAGCTGGAGAAGTGCAGGAAGATGTAGAAGACACTAACGATCAATCCTCAGTCGAAAAATTACCAACAGATATTCAGGCAATGCGTGAAAAATATATTACAATTACCCCCTTGCAATACAATCTAACTTATGGTAAACAATTGGGCTATCTACAAAAGTGGAAAATTGATAATTTTCGTGAATAGTTAACACTATATAGAATAGAAATTAAGGCTACACTATATAAAGAATAGGCAAGATATTTCAGATTGCAGATCAAAAAACTTCAGCCGTCTAACTGATAATAATTTTCGTTGATTTCTCAAAAACAAATATGAACGCTCCCACATCTAAGAGTAATTATGTAATATGTCCAATTTGCAATCGCTCCAGTATTGCACAACCAGTAGAAATGTTTAATGGGCTATTTACCTGTCCATATTGTCATTCCCATCTGGTAATAAGTTGGAGTGGCCATTATGTCAGAGACCCTTTAGCGATTCAACAGCTAGATATGGGACAAATGCTCAGACGGCAAAGTAGACCTTTGGCTAGGTTACGCCGTGACTTGACTCGTCAGTACCTACCAATATTTGCGGTAATTGGTAGTGCAATATTTTTGGGAGGAGCGATCGCTGCTCTAAGTAGGTATGATTTTAAGTCGGGTATATTTGATGGAGTATTAGAGTGGGTGCAAGAAAAAGAATTGTTTGATAATTAAAAGAGTCATTCAATCATTAATAATTAATAATTAATAATTAATAATTAATAATTACCTCTTCTTAAAACAGATAGGATTGGTTAAAAAGGAAATTTTTTTCTTTTGGAGGGGAGATTGGATATGGCAAGGTTTCCTTCCCATCCCATCCCTCGACCACTTTTTCTCCTTGCTCATGAGAGGCTTTAAACCTTTATTTTTCGGTAATTACTGAGTTTATAATATTATTTATAAATAATTATAAGGATAGGAATTACAGCAGTTTTGAAATCGATAAACTATAGTTTTTCAAGTAACTCTAAAGTATTTTCTAACTGCTGATTGCTAATTACTAAAATACAAAGTTTATTTGAGGAGTTAATATACTGATGTTAGAAGAAAATGAAATTGTATATGAAATTTTACAGGAAAAAGACATAGAGCAAACAATTAATTGCGTGGTTGATGTATTTCCCAGTGCAGAACCTATGTCAATAGCACTTAAAGTTACACCTAGTGACTTTTATCCCTTTGCTGAGATAATTTGCCAAAAAGCTGTGGCAGAAGGGTTATCTCATATTGCTAAAGATTCAGTTACTTCAGAAGTAGCAGGGTTTATTATTTCAGAGCATTTATCAAATGAGTCAGAGGAAGAAATACACAAAAATATTCCTCAAAAATTTGAGGTTGTTTCTCAAGTTTTAAAAGAGCTACATGAGCAGTACGAGATGGAAAAAAAACTCGTCAATAGCAAGATGTTTCATCTCTTTTTATTGGGAGCTAGAGAAAAATATAGAGGCAGAAAAATTGGCAATACATTAGTTGAAAATAATCTCAAGATGGCAACTCAAGTAGGATTTTCCAAAGCAATAGTAGAAGCTAGTGGAAAGATATCCCAGCACATTTGTCGGAAGTATGGGTTTGAGGATAGAGTTTCTATAGATTATCAGACTTATGAATACAAAGGAATCAAAGTATTTGAGGGAATAAAGGAGCATCAAAGCTGTATTCTAATGGAAAAAGCATTGATAATGAATAATGAATAATGAAAACTATCTCTAATTATCAATTAAGTAGGTCGGCATAATTAAACGACTAAATAGCAATCATTTTTGTTGTCTACTTTTTTGATTAATCTTATCTAATCAAATCTAAATCTTTCCCACACACAATTATTCTTTTTGCTCCTTTTTTC
>NZ_JAAHGT010000838.1 GCF_010672385.1 Okeania sp. SIO2F4 | reverse complement strand
CACTAACATCCCATAAATTAGCCTCTTTCGGCAAATCTAAACTGCGACTCATAACCACCCGCAAAGGATTATCATCTCGACTCCTACGACTCGTCAAAAATGGATTATCTCGACGAACAGTATTACTCCCAATAATCACAGCATCACAAACAACCCGTAACTTATGCACCTCACTCCGTGCTTCCTGAGAAGTCACCCATGAACTATGACCTGTAGTAGTAGCAATTTTGCCATCAAGAGTCATCGCATATTTCAAAATTCCAAAAGGACGATGGTAAAGCATTCGGTGAATAAAAGCTTCATTTAATTCGCGACATTCCGCCTCTAATACTCCCACCACTACTTCAATACCAGCATCCCGCAACCTTGCCACACCACCACCTGCAACCAGAGGATTAGGATCTATCATTCCAATCGCTACCCTTGCTACACCTGCTGCAATTAAAGCTTCCGTACAAGGTGGCGTCCTTCCATAATGATTACATGGCTCTAAATTAACATAGGCAGTAGCTCCTCTAGCTTTTTCCCCCGCCTCTCTAAGAGCAAAAACTTCGGCATGAGGATGACCAGCACCAGGATGAAACCCCTCACCCAGAATTTGGCCATTTTGAATAATCACACAACCCACCAAAGGATTAGGGGCAGTCTTTCCCAAAGCACGTCGGGCAAGTTCTAGACAATGACCCATAATTAATCGATCCAACTTATCTTGATTTTCACTCTCATCAAATTCCAACATCTTCAGATTTTTAATTTCAAGTTAAACATTAGACATCTCCAGAAATTATATAGAACTGATTTGGTTAGGACTTATACCATTTCTCAAAAACTTTTCTATACTTTCTTGAGTAGGGAAGTAAGGGAGTGGGTAGGGACGTTGCATAAGGGCGTCCGATAGCCAGAATTCAATAATAAATAATAAATAATAAATAATTAATAATTAATAGACATCTCCAGAAAATAAACTTGCTCTTTATTTAACTAGCTATCAGCTTTCAGCATTTAGCTGTCAGCTAAAAATTCGAGGGTAACGGTCCCCCACAAGAGGAGCGAAAAAATTAGTCGCTTTGCGTGGGGGGTTTGAATCCCCCATTATACACCAAGAATAAGCTGACTGCTGTTAGCGTTAGCGAAGCTCCTCTGTAAGAGGCAGCTCCTCTGAAAGAGGCTAGCTGAGTGCTGACTGCTACTTCAAGATAAGTTAGAGTTGTAAAATTAAGTGACAAAATCATTTTTCGTATTTTTTTCGTGAAAATACATTCCCTGTTCCCAGTTAAGTGTTCCCTGTTCCCTACTCTAGCAAAAAGTCTATATCTTTTTTGGAGATGTCTAATAATTAATAATTACCTATTCTGTAATAGAAGGATTGGCGCTCAAGGAATTTTTTTCTCTCTTGGTCGATTGGATATGGCGTTTTGCGGAACGCAAAACGCGCGTTTTTCATGTCGCGCAGCGAAACGCGGAGCGACTTGAATTGCGTTTCGCTTTCCTACGGAATAATTGCGCAAACGCGACATGAAACGCGGCTCTGTTAAGAGCGGGAGACCTCGCCATCCCATCCTGACGGAATGCTCCGCTTTCCGACCGCTTCTTTATCCATGAATGGACAGGCTTTATACCTTAATTTCTCGGTAAACATAATAATAATTAACATTAACTGCCTAACAATTTGGAAATAAGTTATTTTCCCTGTATTAATTACTTGATAACTGAAGTGTCACCAAAATATAGCATTAATACATGGAAATTGGTATTATACAAAGAAACCCTCTCTCTTTAAATATATATTAAATGGGTTCTATCAGTCTGATCTAAAACTATTGTAGAGACCTTGCATACAAGCTCCCTACATCAACGACTGTTGTAAAAGTCACACTAAAAATTTTTTTTTGTACTTAATTGTGTGAAAATCTCTTGCATGAATGCCTAATTCTACAAAAAGTCTATTCTTTCTCAGATATATCTATTAATTTGATATCCTCTTCAGCCTAAAGCCAAGGGGCTGGATGTATTTCAATTTCTTCCCTACTCCCTCTCCCCCTCATATCTTAATAATAAGTATTTAACCAAGCAAAGACTTAATTACACTTAAGTACCCTTAAGACGAACCATTAATGTTTCATATCTAGACCTAGCTAAAGCACTATTTTCTAATCCTGTCTCAATGTTCTGATTCTCCATACTCTCTGGATATAACACCTCTGGACGATTGCTAAAGCGTGTAACAGTACCGCGTAATCTACTCGATAAAAACTTAGTAACTGCTCGATAAAATCTGAGAGAAAATAATACATCCTGCTCTAGTTTTTCATTTAATTTTTGTTTAGAAATTGATAGAACTAAACTATCTTCTATTGCTTTTACACTAGCAGATGGTAAACGACCATCCACAAAAGACATCTCTCCCAAAACTTCACCAGCAACAACAATCCCAATTTCTTTATCCCCAACCCCAGATAGATAAGCTTTCATTGTCCCATCCAGCACAATATAAAGGGCATCAATTGGTTGGCCTTCACTAATTAATATAGTATTAGCAGTAATTTTTTCTTTACTACCATTAGCAATCATCCAATCAATGTCACGATCGCTTAATTCCCCTAGAATAGCTAGAACTTTGCTCATATTACATTTGCTTAACAATATATATTGACTTAAGTTATATTTTACTGGAGATGAGACACCAAACTTACCACAGTTTCCAGTTTCTATTCCATTGCCTAAAAATATTTTCCCTGTTGCCTACTATGCGCAAAAAGTCTATATCTTTGATTCACTAGATGTCTATTAGAAATCTCCAACACACATCTCCAGAAAATAAATAACGGGACTTAAAGCATTGTATAAAACTAGCTAAATTCCGCCAAATTTACCAGAAAAAATCCTTTTTTATACCTTTTTCCTGAAAATATATATTCCTGTTGCCTGTTGCCTGTTGCCTCTAAGAGCAAGAAGCCTATTCTTTTTCACGCCTATGTCTAATAATAAAAAATCAAATCAATTATTTCCCCCTACTCCCGTAGGGGCGATTCGCTCTTCGCCCCTACTCCCTACTCCCTCTTTTCTACAGAATGACGTTTAACACTTTTCAAAAAAGCATCAACATCTTCATATCTGGTATTAAAAGCAGTCACAAGTCGAATTATCGGCAAACTCCCCTCCTGCCAAACATAAAACTGAAAACCATCAGCTCTCAAACCATTAAGTACAGACTCAGGAATTTCTACAAAAATTTCATTCGCTTCCACAGGATGACACAACCTTACCAAAGGTAACTTTACCAAACCTTGAGCTAACTTAGTTGCCATCTGGTTAGCATGAGTAGCATTTTTTAGCCATAAATTATCAGTAATATAAGCCTCCAACTGAGCAGACAAATATCGCATCTTTGAAAATAAATGACCACTACGTTTGCGACGATAAGCAAATGTTTTTGCCAAATCTTGATTAAAAAAGATTACCGCTTCTGCTGCCATTCCCCCATTTTTAGTTGCACCAAAACACAGTACATCTACCCCCGCTCGCCAAGTTATATCTGCTGGCGCACAATCTAAGCTCACAACAGCATTAGCAAAACGCGCCCCATCTATATGCAGATATAGATTATGAGCATGAGTTATTTTAGCAATCTCATCTATCTCTTCAGGCAAATAGACCGTTCCCGCTTCTGTCGCTTGGGTAATACTAACTGCCGCAGGTTGAACATAATGTACTACACCTGCACCTGCTTTTTCTAGTATTTTGCTCAAATCAGAAGCATTAATTTGAGCATCTGTACCATTTAATGTCACCAGTTTCGCACCACCTGTATAAAATTCTGGAGCACCACATTCATCCACATTAATATGAGATTCACCATGACAATAAATAGCTCCATAACCAGGAGCGATCGCCGATAAAGCCAGAGCATTAGCCGCAGATCCCGTAGCAACAGGGAAAACTGTTACAGGAGTTTCAAAAATTGATGAAAATTTAGCTTCTAACCGTTGAGTGTATTTATCCGCACCATAAGGCATCACAGCTCCTTCATTAGCAGCGATCAGAGCAGCCATAATTTCGGGGCACACCTCAGTCACATTATCACTACAAAAATTCATACTTCCTATATTTTTCACTCTATCAAAAACACTCTACCAGTATGAAACATTCCCACTCCGTTTCCATTTTCTAGTAGGACAGTTTTTTCTATTGAACATCAAGTCCAAATCTGTTTCTAGAAAAAACAGCAAATATTCATTACCACTCAATCTACCTCAAGTCATTTCAGTTATCAGTTATCAGTTATCAGTTATCAGTTACCAGTACCTCTAAATCAAGCCAGAAGCTTGAAAA
>NZ_JAAHGT010000837.1 GCF_010672385.1 Okeania sp. SIO2F4 | reverse complement strand
TGAAAGAGAAAATCTGCATGGTCATAGTTTTTCTGTATATGTCATGTTCGAGGCTGAAATAATGGAAAATGGCATTACCTTCAATTATGGTATTTACAAAAAAATTATCCTTGATATTTGTCAACTTCTTGATGAAGTTGTTCTACTGCCATTAAAAAGTCCTTATCTGAGAATAGAAGAATCAGATAAATATGTCCATGCTTTCTTTAATGGTGAGAAAGAAAAAATACCATTTCTGAAACGAGATGTAAAGTTGCTTCCGGTGCGAAATATTACTTTAGAAGAACTTTCTCATTGGTTTCTGCAACAATTACTGGTTCATGTAAAAGAAAATCAAGAGCATTTTATTCATACAATAGAAGTTAAAATATTCTCTGCTCCTGGTCAGTCAGGTAGCAGTTTTTGGAGTCAAGAATGATTCAGTAATGGATAATGGATAATTACCTTTCCCTAAAAGCGAAGAGGATTGACTAAAAGGAAAAAATTTATTTTCTCTTGGTCGATTGGATCTGGCTAGGTTTCTGATGCATCCCTCGACCGCTTTTTCCCCTTTACTCAGGAGGCTAATAAAGCTGAATTATTTAATTATTAATTATTAATTATTCGGTAAAAAATACTTGATTATAACTGGTGGAAGTAGTTGTATAGGATTGGCAACAACTCAACTATTTATGGAAAAGGAATTTCAGGTTATTAACCTTTCTAGAAATTTATGTCCGTTGAAAGATGTAGTTAATATTCAGGTAGATTTAGCTGCAAAAGGTTTTGAGGAAAATTTGAAACAAGAGTTACTACCTAAATTAGAAAATTCTGCAACAAAGAAAAAATACCATTTCTGAAATGAGATGTAAAATTGCTTCCGGTGCGAAATATTACTGTAGAAGAACTTTCTCATTGGTTTCTGGAACAATTACTTGTTCATGTACAAGAAAATCAAGAGCATTTTATTCATACAATAGAAGTTAAAATATTCTCTGGTCCTGGTCAGTCAGGTAGCAGTTTTTGGAGTCAAAAATGAGCAAAAAATATTTGGTTATAACTGGTGGAAGTAGTGGTATAGGATTAGCAACAGCTCAACTATTTCTGGAAAAGGAATTTCAGGTTATTAACCTTTCCAGAAATTTATGTTCGTTGACGGATGTAGTTAATATTCAGGTAGATTTCGCTGCAAAAGGTTTTGAGGAAAATTTGAAACAAGAGTTACTACCTCAATTAGAAAATTCTGAAACGGTGATTTTAATTCATAACGCTGCCCGGTTAGATAAGGATAATGTAGAAAATATTCAAGCCAATAATTTACGAGATATCTTAGAAATTAATCTGGTTGCTCCAACTATATTGAATCAGATAGTCATGCCAAAAATGTCAAAGGGGTCTGCCATTATTTATGTGGGTTCCACTCTCTCAGAAAAGGCAGTACCTGGCGCCTTTAGTTATGTCACTTCTAAACACGCAGCAGTGGGGTTAATGCGAGGCACTTGTCAGGATTTAATGAATCGAGGTATTCATACAGCTTGTATTTGTCCTGGTTTTACCGATACCCCAATGTTAAAAAATCATCTTAATCATGATGAGGCAATTATTGAGCAGATAAAAACCATGAATGCTCAAAATCGTTTAATTGAACCTAGGGAGATAGCACAAACCATTTATTTTGCAGCTACGAACCCGGTTATCAATGGTGCAATACTCCATGCCAATATGGGACAAAAAGAGAGATAAAAAATGGCAATTACTCAACTTAATCACTATCTGATTAGAAATCTTCAGAAAATAGGGAGTAGGGAGTAGGGGGAAAGAATTGAAAATTTATGTAGGATAATTGATTTGATTTTTTATTATTGCAGATGTCTATTAGTCATTGACTTGATAAGGGCAACATCAAGTTTACAAAATTCACGAGTCATTTTCTATGTTAACTGCAGCTATACCTGAGTTTCTCAAAGCTTATTGGGACAATTCTTTCGATCTGAAAAACCACATCCAGGAGTTTTTGTAGATAGATCGACATACCCTTGAGACTCGAATTCAGGAAGGTAATCAAGCTATGACTAAATTGGGAGAAAACTTTGATTGGGAAATGGCAATCGAATTTTATCGAGACCGAGTCGGAGCAACCTATATCTTAGAATTAGCAGCGTGGCATTGAAAAAGCTGTGATTATATCGGTAATATGCTAAATTTAATTGTTGATTTTGCTAAAGGTTGGGTTTTGGATTTTGGTGGAGGGGTTGGAACACATTCCTTTGCTAAAGCTTTGTGTCCAAATGTTACCGAAGTTCAGTACTTAGATGTAAATCCGATTAACTGCGATTTTGTTCTGGAGCGATCCGAAAAATTAGGGGGTTATCTGACAAAATTCAAGTCACATCAAAATTTAAAATTGAACTCATTTGACACAATTATGTGTTTTGATGTCATGGAACATTTACCAGACCCAATATCACAGTTAATTGAGTTTCATAAACTTCTGAGTTCTGATGGAAAATTACTAATTAATTGGTATTTTTCTAAGGGTTTTGGCAACGAATATCCTTTTCATTTAGATAATACAGCTATTGTGAAATATTTTTTTCAAACGCTACAATCGCATTTTTTAGAAGGAAGTATTTCACCCCCATTTAATAACAACCAGATGTTATGAAAAATTGTGAAGTATTTCAAGAAGAATCTATCTATAAAATATTCCTTAATCTCTGAAGGAATAGGATTAATTTAATATATTGAGAGCTTGATACAACCTGGGTTTTTCTAATTTGACTCAGACCCCAATGTTGCTCAATGATTTTCTTGTCTGTTTTATCCCACATTCCGCACGTCATTTTGTAACATTAAAAGTAGTATGTTAATCCGTAGCTTTGTAAGTATTTATACTATGCAAATCATCTCAATTACTTTTTTCGTCGATCAAATTCCGAGTAAAAAATTTACGCATAAATACTTGTTTGATTAATGACTCAATCACGGCAGCTATGATTTTCTTCTAAAATTCTGTCTCCTGTCTCCTGTCTCCTGACTCCTTCTTCTATACTACATTTTGTTGTGGGGAATGTAGGTTTTATGTTCCCTTTGATAATTTAGGCAAAAAAATGGTAGCTGCTCAATTTAATCCCTTACGATTATTATTTGCTTCTACACCTGTTGGAGCTATTGGTTCAGGTATTGGAGGTGGGGTCGAATTCATATTACAAAATCTTGCCCGCGAAATGATTCTCAGAGGACACAAGGTAGATATACTTGCACCAGAGGGTTCTACAACTGAAGTGGATTGTCCGATAATTGAAATTACTGGAGAACTGCAAACTAGCATGCAGCAATTAAATCGCGATACTCAAATTCTCATAATCTCTAACTCAATACTGACAAGAATGTGGGAGTTTATTGGAAAAGAGCAAAGTAATTACCATTTGATTGTTAACTTTGCTTATGACTGGCTTCCCTTTTATTTATCTCCATTTATAAATATTCCCGTTGCTCATCTAGTAAGTATGGGGTCTCTTTCAAAGGTAATGGATGAGATTCTGGAAAAAATCAGCATTCGTTTTCCTGGTACTATTGCTGTTTATACAAAAGCTCAGGCAGAAACTTTCCCCTTTGCTAGTAGATGTCGAATTGTGGGAAATGGTATTGACTTAAAAGATTACCAATATTGTGACAAACCAGATGACTACTTAGTTTGGATAGCGCGTATTTCTCCTGAAAAAGGATTGGAGGATGCTGTTGAAGCTGCAAAAAATACTGGTATCCCTTTGAAAATAATGGGTTTGCTTCAGGATAAGTCTTACTGGGAGAGTATCCAGCAAAATTATCTTGATGCGCCAGTAGAATATTTAGGGTTTCTGCCAGTTAGGGAAATGCAGTTAGTGCTGCGGCGTAGTCGAGGGTATCTAATGACCCATCGATGGAGTGAAGCATTTGGCATGACTGCCATTCAATCATTAGCTTGTGGTGTGCCTGTAATTACATATGATAAAGGAGGCCCTGCTGAAATTGTGCGTCACGGCCAAACAGGTTGGCTAGTTGAGTCTGGTAATGTAGCAGAATTGGTAAAAGCAATTAACAATCTTGACAAACTCGATCGTTTAGCTTGTCGGCAACAAGCGGAAGCTGAATATTCTATTCAAGTTTATGGAAATCTTATGGAAAATTGGTTCTACGATATTCTTGGTCAGACTAGCTATTCGCTCAGGAGTTAGGAGTTATACCAATTTAGGGACCTCCAAAAAATCAAATGTACAATTGATAATGATAATTATTGTTGGTCAAAGGAAGGGGCAACTATGAGCTGCCCCTTCCCACTCCACTTTTTTTGTAGTAAATTTGAAACTGGGGCGTGAT
>NZ_JAAHGT010000836.1 GCF_010672385.1 Okeania sp. SIO2F4 | reverse complement strand
TGTACTCGAGGTTGAAGAAAACGAAGAAGTTATATTAGAAGTTGAAGAGACTGAAGAAGAGCAGTTAAATTGGCTCTTTCTGAAATTCTGGTAGCGGTTATTGCTCAGTTATTGTGCAAGACTACTGATGGTAAGCGAGCAGCTTTTCATGACATTTTGATTAATACTGATGTAATCAAGGAATATATTCTCAAAGACCAGTATGAAGATATTAATCAAATCATGCTTAAAGATACTTATGAGGGTATGACTACTATGAACAGGTCTTTGTATGAACTTTACCAAGAAGGTAGAATCACTGAAGAAATAGCAATAGATCAGTCACCTTCCCCGAACGAAATGGCTCAAATGTTACGGGGCAGAATTTAAAAAGATTATTAAATTTTCAATTTCAAGTTTTCCAGATCGACTAAAGTGGAAATTAACAATAGAAACTAAATAATTAGGAAAAATTGGACACGCTCTAGCTCACAGTAGATAGATAAAGTGTGACAACTGTTAAGCTCTTGCTTAAATTATACAAACCTATCCCAAACTCAAGGTAATTAAATTAAATTGAAGCCTTAAAGTCCTGTACAGAATATGAAGCTCGTCTACAAAGGTAAAACTTGGGTTGCAGTAAATTTGGGTAAGTTCAACAGATATCTTACACTAGGCTAGCTTCAGTCTCATACTCAAAAGTTTGCAGTCGATCTTAAATTTATTTTCTTGAAGCCAACTACCCCAGAATTCCCCCAGTTATTCAAAGGTATAGCCTTGTTTACACCAGGGGGAGATTTAATTTATTGTATAGACCCAAGCAAAAAAAATAGATGGCATCTACACCTATGTGTAGAGCTACAAGAAATATTGGGACTATCTGAACCACCCCATTTCTTAATACCTGGATACACTGCAACTATTGATAAATGGCTAGACCCTCACACTCAGCAAGTCCAAGTTTTTGCCGAAGCTTATGCGCCAGTCTTAAGATACCAAGCATTGCTTAATGCAATTTTTCATACTGGTGAGACGATTTGGCAATCAGCTCCATGGTCAGAGGAATTTTGTAATCCAATGGTAATTGCTACTTATTATGACCGGTTTCCTCAACTCTGGGAAAATCATGACCTTGTTGTGTGTCTCGATCGACAAGAGTTTAATCTGGATTCTATCCCAGAGGAAATCTCAACCTCAACTATTGATTCACAACCAGAAGTGGAAGGCTATGTTCTCCGCTTATTTGTATCCGGTAAAAGTTTTGCTACTCAGCGGACTCTTCAGAGTCTCCACCAAATATTAGAAAAATCTCTTTCTCTTCCTTATACTTTAAAAGTAATAGATGTTTTTCAACATCCGGAACAGGCTGAAGTAGATTTAATTACTGCTACTCCTACTTTGATTAGAGTTTGGCCTCTACCTGTCCGTAGAATTGTTGGGGAATTTGATGATGTGGAAACAATTCTCAAGTTGTTAGAAACTACCAATCGAGATTCTAAAATTTAGATTTTTTGCCATCTTAATGTTTAATAATTAATATAGGATAAGTAAAAAATATTTAGGGTTTGCTGAAAAAGTTTTTTGGTAGGGCTAGGAGTCAGGAGGATATGGGAATTTTAACTCCCTCGGCGGGAAGTCCCGCGCTCTCGGTCAGGGGAGCGTCGTATGGGAAAGCCGGGCGCCCGTGTGTGTGGTTAGTCCTGATTTTCTATGTATTTTTTTAGCACTGAAACACTTATACCACCACAGCTAGCAATAAAGTATGATTCACTCCAAAAAACAGCCTTGTAAAAAACTCGGTTGATCTGTTTGGAAAACTCCGCTCTAAGTCTCCTACTGCTTACAGATTTCAGATTCGTAATAAATTTAGGCAATTCTAACTGTCGGTAGTATTGGAATAGCAAGTGTACATGGTCGGGTTCACCATTAAACTCTATTAGTTTGCAGTCCCCTGATCGTGCATAGATTGTCTACTATTTCTCCTAATCGTTTGAGCATCTCCTGATTGATTACTTTTTTCTATATTTTAGTTAACAAGACTAATGGAACTTTGGGATATTGCTGCTATTGACCAACACGCTCATAACTTGTTGCAACCACAAGCGATCGCTGGTTATCCTTATGTTGCTGCTTTTTCTGAAGCTCATCATCCCGATATTATTAATTATCATGCCCGTCACACCCTATTTTATCGTCGAAGTTTAAGGGATATGGCAGACCTATTAAAATGTGAACCGCAAGAGTCAGAAATATTAGCCAAACGAGATAATTTAGGGTTAGAAAATTTAACCAAAACTTGTTTTAATGCTGCCAACCTTGACACAATTTTGTTAGATGATGGTTTTCTCCCAGAGGAAATTTTACCTTGGCAATGGCATCAACAATTTGTAGCTGTAAAACGACTATTAAGAATAGAAAATCTCGCCCAAAATCTCATTCCTCAAGTAAATAGTTTTGCCGAATTTTGGGAAATATTTAGAGCCGAAATAGATCCCCCACCGCCAGAAGTAGTCGGTTTTAAAAGTATTGCAGCTTATCGTACAGGTTTAGAGATTCAACCTGTAAATATAGAATTAGCAAAATCTCAATTTAATACTATTAAAAAAATAACAGGAGAAAAAACACCACGTCTGAGCGATAAATCTTTAATTGACTTTTTAGTAATCCAGACATTGGAAGTAGCTGCAAAACATAAAATACCGATACAATTTCACACAGGAATTGGCGATCCAGATTTAGATTTACGTTTATCCAATCCTCTACATTTACGATTTTTATTAGAAGATAATCGCTTTCGTAATGCTGCCATTGTTTTATTACACGCTTCCTATCCTTATACTCGTGAAGCTGGTTATTTAGCATCAGTTTATCCGAATGTTTATATAGATTTTGGGCTAGCGATACCTTCCTTAAGTGTGGCTGGAATGAGATGTGTAGTTAGAGAATTAATGGAGTTAGCTCCTATTAGTAAATTGATGTATTCTTCCGATGCTCATTTGATTCCTGATTTGTATTATTTAGGTGCTAAGTGGGGGCGAAAAATTTTGGGAGAAGTGTTAGATGAATCAGTGAAAGATGGAGATTTAACTGTTAAGGAAGCTGAAGAAATAGCTGTGGCTATTTTGCATGGAAATGCGAGTCAGATTTATAAGTTAGATACTTAGGGAAAGTATATTTTGGGCAAAATTAGTTTTTGACAAATTATTTATAAATAATGATTTATGAAATATTTAAGAACAATTAATATCAATCAAAATCCTTTTATATTCTGACTCCTGTAGGTGTGTTAACGATAATTATGTGTAAGCTAAATACTATTTCCCTAGGGCAAATCTCTGCTTTTTCCTAAAGGAATGATCCGCAAACATTTTCCGGAGGAAAACGCTGCGCGACATGAAACACCCATGAATCCTGACTCCTAATTACTACTAAAATATTACAACTGAAATATGATTGCTATAGTTATGGATAAACAAAAATTTCTCAAACTATATAGGACAGGAAAAAGAGTATTTGATGGAGTAGTATTACAAGGTTTAGACTTAAGTGGAACTAATTTAGAGAGAACTATATTGAATAAAGTTGACCTAAGTAATACCAATTTACAAAATGCGCAATTAGAGTCGGCTGAGTTTAATTATCTTGATTTGACTAATGCAAATTTGAGTGGTGCTAATTTAGATTATACCAAGTGAAATGGTTCTAACTTAACGAACGCAAATCTAACTAATGCTAGGTTAACTTCTATTATTTTCGATGAGATTCTTGAAGTTTTTTCTGATGGATTATCTAAATACTTAAAATATCTTGGTTTACCTCATGAAGATATTTTGGTAGAAGTTAAACAACGTCAAAGAGCCATTTTAAATATACAATAAATTATTCCTGATTTATCTTCAAAACAAAAGGCATCTGCATTTTATCTCTCAAAATTTATATCTGCTTTGATTATTGGTTTATTTGATGCAGCACTTAATTATCTTTGGGATGAAACAATTAAAAATCTTCGTAGAAAAGTAGCAATTTTTGATATTGATTATTTTTATGATACCGCTATCAAAGACACAAAAAAAAGAACTAAATTTAAAGATGAACAAGACTTAGTTAAATTAGATGATTGGGAATTAGTAGCAGGCTGTGAAGAAACAGGCATTATTACTCAACTTGGTTATAAACATTTATAGCACTACGCAAAAACGTTAGGACAGTTTTGGAAGGCTGCATCTACACATTCTCGGACTGTCCTAAACTTAGGTAACATTTGTTTCATCCAAGTTTTTCAAACTGACCACCAGTTTTCAATCTTGTTGAAATCAGGGGAATAAGCAGGTAAATACCAGATTTCACATCCAGCATCTTCAACAACTTCTCT
>NZ_JAAHGT010000835.1 GCF_010672385.1 Okeania sp. SIO2F4 | reverse complement strand
TCAGCCAAAATGAACCTTTTTATCCTTTTGAAGTTCGTTATGCTCCGCAATTATTAAAAGTACAATCTGCTCCTTGGAAAGTACCTGTTGTAACTGGAGCTTTAATGATGTGTCGGCGGGAAGATTTTCAGAAAGTGGGAGGTTTTAATGAAGACTACTTTTATGGTTATGAGGATGTAGACTTATGTTTGACTATCCGACAAAAGTTAGGGAAAGAAATTATCAGTGCTAATCATTTAACAGCTTTTCATAATCGTGGTTTTTCTCGGTTTAATAAGGGCAAAGAATTTATCCAGAAAATCCTGAAAAATCGCCCAATAATAGAAGCAAGATATGCCTATTATTTACGAAGGAAACATCTACAAGATTTTTTTGAAAAAGGAATGTATTGGACTGGTCATCCTTTAACTATTGGTTTTGCTGTAACAGAAGCAGATATGGCAGCTTCCGCAGGAGATTATTTTACAGCGGTGGAATTAGGAGAACAATTAGTTAAAGAATTTGGATGGGATGTTTACTATATTTCAGAAGGAGAAGATTGGTATGATATGACGCGGCTAGATGTAATTGTAGTTATGCGTCACGATTATGATTTAGAAAGAATAGAAAATGCTAAATCTAGTTTGGTAAAAGTTGCTTGGGCAAGAAATTGGTTTGAAGTTTGGGCGTCTCAAAAATCAGCAGGAGATTATGATTGTTTCTGGTGTTCTTCTCAAAAATCTGCTGATTATATTCAACAGAAATTATTTAAACCTGCAACGGTAGTTAGGATAGCTACTAATGAGGAAAGATTTAAAGAATTCAGAAGTGAAGAAGAAATGATAAGTAAACCAGGTAATAAAATTCCAGAAGTAGGTGAAATTGAAGTAGAGAAAATTTCGGAAGTAGCAATTTCACAAGAGTCAGGAAAAATTACTTCTGAAGTAGGCAATAAATTTCCCAAAGCAGGCAAAACTGAAGTAGAGAAAAATTCAGAAGTAGCAATTTCACAAGAGTCAGGAAAAATTACTTCTGAAGTAGGGAAAATTTCGGAAGTAGCAATTTCACAAGAATCAGGAAAAATTACTTCTGAAGTAGGTAATAAATTTCCCGAAGCAGGCAAAACTGAAGTAGAGAAAAATTCAGAAGTAGCAATTTCACAAGAATCAGGAAAAATTACTTCTGAAGTAGGCAATAAATTTCCCGAAGCAGGCAAAACTGAAGTAAGGAAAATTTCAGAATTAGCAATTTCACAAGAGTCAGGAAAAATTACTTCTGAAGTAGGGAAAATTTCGGAAGTAGCAATTTCACAAGAGTCAGGAAAAATTACTTCTGAAGTAGGCAATAAATTTCCCAAAGCAGGCAAAACTGAAGTAGAGAAAAATTCAGAAGTAGCAATTTCACAAGAATCAGGAAAAATTACTTCTGAAGTAGGCAATAAATTTCCCGAAGTAGGCAAAACTGAAGTAGAGAAAATTTCGGAAGTAGGAGTTTCACAAGAATCAGGAAAAATTACTTCTGAAGTAGGCAATAAATTTCCCGAAGTAGGCAAAACTGAAGTAGGGAAAATTTCAGAAGTAGAAAATTTAAACCAGTCAGGAAAAATTCCTTCTGAAGTAGGCAATAAATTTCCCGAAGCAGGCAAAACTGAAGTAGAGAAAATTTCGGAAGTAGCAATTTCACAAGAGTCAGGAAAAATTACTTCTGAAGTAGGGAAAAATTCAGAAGTAGCAATTTCACAAGAATCAGGAAAAATTACTTCTGAAGTAGGCAATAAATTTCCCGAAGCAGGCAAAACTGAAGTAAGGAAAATTTCAGAAGTAGCAATTTCACAAGAATCAGGAAAAATCCCTTCTGAAGTAGGTAATAAATTTCCCGAAGCAGGCAAAACTGAAGTAGAGAAAAATTCAGAAGTAGCAATTTCACAAGAATCAGGAAAAATTACTTCTGAAGTAGGCAATAAATTTCCCGAAGTAGGCAAAACTGAAGTAGGGAAAATTTCAGAAGTAGGAGTTTCACAAGAATCAGGAAAAATTACTTCTGAAGTAGGCAATAAATTTCCCAAAGCAGGCAAAACTGAAGTAGAGAAAATTTCAGAAGTAGCAATTTCACAAGAATCAGGAAAAATTACTTCTGAAGTAGGCAATAAATTTCCCAAAGCAGGCAAAACTGAAGTAGAGAAAAATTCAGAAGTAGCAATTTCACAAGAATCAGGAAAAATTACTTCTGAAGTAGGGAAAATTTCAGAAGTAGCAATTTCACAAGAATCAGGAAAAATCCCTTCTGAAGTAGGCAATAAATTTCCCGAAGCAGGCAAAACTGAAGTAGAGAAAAATTCAGAAGTAGGAGTTGTCCTCAACTCCGAAAAAATCAATTCCCAACTAGACAATAAATATAAATCTGACTATTGTTTCACAGGAAGCTTCTGGAAATATCCGCGAGATATTATGAATTTTTTAGAACCAGATAATTTACCATTCAACTTTGCCTTATACGGCTATAACTGGGAAAAATTTGATAAGTTTAAAAAGTATAATCGCGGACCCTTGCCTTATACAGATATGCCTCAAGTTTATACTTCCACAAAAATAGTAATTGATGATGCAAATTCAGTCACAAAACAATGGGGTTCCACAAATTCCAGAGTATTTGATGCCATTATGTCTGGTGCTTTAGTTGTGACAAATGGAGAATTAGGAAATCAAGAATCTTTCGACGGACTATTGCCTACTTATAATTCTCGCGAATCTCTGGAAAATTTATTACGGGAGTATCTAACAAATGAGGAATTAAGATTAGCCAAAGTGGCAGAATTACAGAAAATAGTCGAGGAAAAACATACTTACAAACATCGTGCCCATACAATATTTTCTGCTTTGCGTGAAAAAATGAGTAATAGTTTCCGCATCGGCATAAAAATTGGAGTTCCTGACTGGAAACAAGCGCAAGAATGGGGAGACTATCATTTTGTCTTAGCTATGAAACGGCAGTTTGAAATATTAGGTCATTCCGTCAGAATAGATATTTTGCCAGAGTGGGAAAATCCACAAATATTTGGAGATGATGTAGCAATTACGATTCGAGGTTTAAGTCGTTATCAACCCAAGTCTTATCATATTAATTTGATGTGGAATATTAGTCATCCAGATAAAGTTTCTCTAGAAGAATATGAACAATATGACCGAGTATTTGTGGCATCCCATTCCTATGCTGAGGATTTGCAAAAACAAGTAAATGTTCCAGTACAAACTTTACTGCAATGTACCGACCCAAATTTGTTTTATCCAGACAAAGAAGGTTATGAAGAAGTTGGAGAAATTTTGTTTGTCGGAAATTCTCGCAAAGTTTATCGCCAGATAGTAAAAGATGCAGTAGAAAGTGGTTTAAAAGTAGATGTTTATGGAACAAACTGGGATAATTTATTGCCCGATGGTTATTTAAAAGGAGAATATATTCCCAATGAAATTTTGCGACGTTATTACAGTAAATGTGGCGTATTATTAAACGACCATTGGGATACCATGCGAGAAAAAGGATTTATTTCCAATCGTTTATTTGATGCTGCAGCTTGTGGAGCAACGATTATTTCTGACAAAATTTCAAGTTTGGAAAAAGTGTTTGGAAGTAAAATCTCTACCTATAATTCCCCGGAATATTTGCCAAAATTAGTAGAAGATTGTTTGCAGCAAAAAAGTCAGAATGGAGGAGAAAAATTAGAGTTAGCAAAATATATCCGAGAAAATCATAGTTTTGAGAAAAGAGTCAAGGAAATATTAGGAACTATTGAGAAGTTGAATGAGGAAAAAATGTTGGGGAAGTTTATAGAAGCTATATAGAGGCAATACAGGGAAAAAAGATTGAAAAATACTCCCTTATTCTCCTACTTTTAAGATTAGAATCAGATTTTTCTCATGGTTCAATCTTTCCACCCATCCCTCCTGAGTGGAAAATCACAAACATTTTCATTCTCTGAAGCTCCTGAAAAAATCGCGCGTCAAAGGATTTTCCGTTGCATCCTCACAAAAATTCTGATATGATAAAAGTTAACTGGGGTATATCGCCCATATACATGACTTTTTATTCAACTAAATTTTCTGACTGAGAGACTTTTCAATATTCAGGAATTTTTACCGAGAAATTGTGGGTATGCGCCTCCCCTTGGATAGGGGAAAAAAGCGGTTGAGGGATGGCGAGGTCCCCTCGCTTGCCTCCAATCAACCAAGAGAGCGGTCGGCAAGCGGAGCATGACCTTAGGATGGGATGGCGAGGTCTCCGTTCCCTCCGGGACGCTACGCGAACTTCGAAGCTTTGCGAAGCGCAAACGCTTGCCTCCAATCTCCCAAGAGAGAAGAAAAAATTTTTCATAATTAGTCAATC
>NZ_JAAHGT010000834.1 GCF_010672385.1 Okeania sp. SIO2F4 | reverse complement strand
CATCAACTTTATGTATGTTCTAAGCAATATGATGAATGCGCTGATATTTTACGAGAAAAAGGAGAAATTTGCCAATTTGAATCTCAGATTTATCGTAGAGATGGCACAATAATTTGGATTTCTGAAAATGCCTGGGTAGTTTGTGATGAAGAGGGAGATTTTTTATATTATGAAGGAATTGTTGAAGATATTACGTCTAGAAAACAAGCGGAAGCGGCTTTGCGAGCAACAGAGGAAAGACAAAAATTATTTATTGAAACTGTTCAAGATTACGCCTTATGTATATTAGATTCAGATGGATATGTAGTAAGTTGGAACTCTGAAGCTGAAAACATTTATCGCTATCAAGCAGAAGACATTATTGGCAAACATTTCTCTAGTTTTTATACTCAAAAAGATATTGATAATAACTTACCACATCAGGAATTAGAAATAGCGATAAGTCAAGGTAAATGTGTAACAGAAAAAATCTGTTTGAAGCAAGATAAAATATTATTTTTGGCTAATGTAATTACTACAGCTTTGTATAATGATAAAAAACAATTAAGAGGTTTTTATCAAATTACAAGAGATATTAGCGATAGTCAAAAAACTGTAGCTATCCCAACAAGAGCAACTCCCCAAGTACAAGCTTCTAATCAAATATTTCCTGATTTATATGAATCTAGTAAATCTGGGATAATACTGATAGATAAACAAGGTATTTTTGATTGTAATCAGGCTGCTTTAGAATTATTCGGGTGTAGTAAAAAATCAGATTTTTATGGTAAACAACTTTGGGAATTTAGTCCTGCAAAACAGTTTCAAGGTGAAGATTCAATTTTTCTATTTAAAAGATATTTACAAATAGCGTTAGAGTTAGGAGTAAGTCATTTTAATTGGCGCTATAAACGTTTATCTGGTTCTGAATTTACAGCAGAAGTGATAATAATTTCAGTAGAATTTGATGGTAGAAGTGGGTGGGAAGTAGTAGTTTCTAATATTACGAGTAAAGTCTTAAAAGAAGAAACATTAAAACTAGCAAATGAAGAGTTAGAAAATAAGGTAGAAAAACGAGCAATTGAACTACAGGAAACTATTGAGCAATTAGAAAGGGAAATTGCAGAACTTCATCAGACAGAAGCAAGGTTGAGGTTGTCGGAAAAAAAGTTCTCAAAAGCATTTCATTCTAACCCAGACCCAATCATTATTACTACTTTTGAAGATGAAAGATTTATAGAAGTAAATGATAGTTTTTTGGAGATAATGAGTTATCGCCGTGAAGAGGTGATTGGTTACACGGTAAAAGAGTTAAGTATATGGGTTAATCTAGAAGAAAAAATTGATTTTAGACAACATTTAGAAAAGCAAGGAGTTTTGCAAAATCAGGAATATCAATTTAGAGTCAAATCTGGCGCGACTAGGATTTGTTTGTTGTCTGTAGAAATTATTAATATTGGTAATGAAATTTGTTTTTTGGCAGTTATTAAGGATATTACTGACAGAAAACGTTCAGAAGAAGCTTTATGGGAAAGTCAAAGAAAATTAGCAACTTTAATCAGTAATTTACCAGGTATGGCTTATCGTTTTCGCAACGATCTAAATCGAAGTGCGGAATTTTTAAGTGAAGGTTGTTATTCATTAACTGGTTATCATGTACAAGATTTTATAGGTTCAAATCAAGTATTTTTATCACAATTAATTTATCCAGAAGATCGACAACTTTTATCGAATACTATAGAGTTGGCTATACAAGAGAATCGACATTATCAGGTAGCTTATCGAATTACGACTAAGACTAGAAAAATTAAATGGGTTTGCGAACAGGGAATAGGGGTGTTTTCTGAGTTAGGAGAATTAATCGCTTTAGAAGGTTTTATTACAGATATTACTGATACTAAAAATGCTGAAGTTGCACTTAAGCAATCTCAGGCTGAGTTAAAACAACAAAAACGACAATTAGAAACTGCTTTGCAAGAACTTGATCGGGTAGAGACTACTCTCAATAATACTGAAAAAATGTCTAGTTTGGGTCAGTTAGTAGCAGGTATTGCTCACGAAATTAATAATCCTGTAACTTCTGTTTATGGAAATATTGTTCATTTGAATCATTATGTTCAAGACATGATGAATTTGCTACATATTTATCAAGAATATTCTCCAAGTTTACCAGAACAAATAGAAGAACAAATAGAGGATATAGATTTAGATTTTATGATGGAGGATTTACCTAAGGTAATATCAGCAATGGAAATAGGAGCAGAAAGAATTCGTGAAATTGTCCGTTCTCTCCGTAGTTTTTCTCGCAAGGATGATGTTAAAAAAACTTTGATGAATATTCACGATGGGATTGATGGTACTTTGGTAATTCTGAAAAATCGTCTCAAATGCCGTGGAAAAAAACCAGAAATTAAGGTTTATAAGGAGTATGGAGAATTGCCTTTGGTAGAATGTTATGTGGGTATGATTAATCAGGTATTTATGAATTTAATTGGCAATGGAATTGATGCTTTGGAAGAGTCAATAGTTAGGGATAATTGGGATGGTAAGGTTCCGACTATTTGGATTAGAACTACAGCTATATCAAAACAAGTTCAAATTAGAATTATGGATAATGGTTTGGGTATGGATGAGAAGGTTAAGGAACGTTTATTTGAGAGATTTTTTACTACTAAACCAGTTGATAAGGGTACTGGTTTGGGTTTATCTATTAGTTATAAAATTATTGTGGAAAAACATGGTGGAAAGTTAGAATGTTTTTCTGCTCCTGGGGAGGGGGCAGAGTTTTTAATTGAAATTCCTATTGAACAACCTTTATGAAGTCAGAAGTTTGAAGTCAGAAGTCAGAAGTTTTTATGAAGTCAGAAGTTTTTATGAAGTCAGAAGTTAGAAGTTTTGATGCAGTTAGAACTCAGAAATATTTATGAAGTTATGCTGAAGTCTAAAGTTTATTGCTTGAGTCTTTTAATCGTAGCAACTAATATTCTAATAATTTATTCGGTTTCTTGCATTAGGCATTTGAACTTTTCTAATGATACTATTTCAGCTTATATTATAATTTATAGTTAATATTATGAAGTCATAAATCAGAAGTTTGACGTTTGAAGTTTTTATGAAGTTATATATAAGTTCCTGACCTTAATAATTGACTCGCTAAGGTTCTACTTACATTAGATTTTCCTTCTAACCAAGTATAAGCTTTGACTACTCTAACGGCAAACTTTTTTGTTTTTTCCTGAATTGAAATTTGTTGATTACTCAAATTATTTTCCCGCCTCAAAGCTTCTAACTTTATAGTAATTTTTTTCCTAAATTATATCTGAATTTACCTACTTCAAAAACCTTAAACTTACAACTTCATTAAACCTGCACCCTAAATACGACGATATATGTTTTATTTTAGTTGAATAAAAAGTCATGTGTAGGTACAAGTAACTCCAAATGATTACATAGTACCATGATTTTTTTGCCGATGCAAGGGGAAACTCCTTTACTCGCCGATTTTTTTTTGTAGCTCCACAAAATGCAGATATAGATTCATAAGGATTCATAAGATTGAGCGATCGCTACACCGAAACAAACTTTTATGGCTTACTTTGCTGATAATTAAAAAATTTCCACTTTGTAGGTTGGGTTGAGGAAATGTTAGTGTTTGCGCAACACATCTACAAGTCTTTGTTTGTAGTTTTGCTTTAGCCCTAATATCAAATCCGGTTGAATACTTATCATATAGTTGGGGGTGAGGAGTAGGGGAGATTGAAGCCTTGCAGTAATTATAGAATTATCAACATATATTATATAATCGGATTATATATAACAGGACTTAAGAAGAGCTACTAAATGTGGAGTCTAAAACTATTGCGCAACAGTTTTTAAACACTATATGTAGAGTCTATGCGTAAGTCCTTTATAAGATAAATATTTCAGTTGCTAGAGCAAAACTACGAACTGAGATTTTTAATTGAATAAAAAGTCATGCGTAGGTACGAGTAACTCCCAATAATTACATACTACCATGATTTTTTGGCCGATGCAAGGGAAAACTCCTTTACTCGCCGATTTTTTTTTGGTAGCTCCACAGAATGCAGCAAAAATCTCAAACTTATAACTTTATTTCCTGATTTGCTAATAATCGAAAAGTTTCCAATAGTAGGGGCGGGTTCTCCTTTAATTTAATGGTATCAATCTCACGGGGTGACAAGGTAGCTGAAAGCTATATATAGAGGTGGACTTATCAAATAAGCTGAAGAATAGTTCAACTAAAATCCCACTATTATTGAGAATAGATGGGGGTGTGGTGCGTTCGCGGAGCGTTGCGGAGCGCAGTATCGCGCCACACAGTAGCTTGATTATTTATTCAAATAACTGGCAAAACAGTTAAAAA
>NZ_JAAHGT010000833.1 GCF_010672385.1 Okeania sp. SIO2F4 | reverse complement strand
CTCTGCAAGAGGCAGCTCCTCTGTTTCGCTTCGCGACTTGAATTGCGCAGCTTCTCCGTTTGCGTAGCATTCCGAAGGAAAGGAGGCAAGAGGCAGCATGACCTAGGATGGGATGGCGAGGTCTCCCGAAGAATGCAGAGCCGCTCCGAAGTGCGTCATATCCAATCTCCCCATCAATCAGAAAAAATTTTCACCCTCCGCGTCAATCCAATCTGTTTTAGGGAGAGGTAATTATCCATTATCCATTAATGAATGACGGTAATTTCATAAGTAAAGCGTGGTAAATTTTGTAGGTTATATCTCAAATTGTAAATTAGCTCAAAAATTTTTATCTCAGTGGTTTAAGGCGTTTTATGGAAATCTCCAACATCTTTTTTGAACTTACTCTACTTAATAGCTGTCGATCGACAAAAAATAGATAAAAATGTCAAAAAGGAATAGTTAAAAGCCATGACTACTGATTGCTAAAAGCTGACTCATGACTCCTAAATTCTAATACCATTAAAAAAAAAAGAATGTTACGAATAATAAGTAGTATTAAAAGATTTTATCGCAAATTTATATTTAACGAACAAAGAGAAATTACGACATAAAAAATGAGACAAACCTATTAATTATGACTCCTTTCTCCTGTACATCGCCCTACCGACGGCTCCCCTAACTGACTTCTAAGAAATAGCCTAACTATTTGTAGCAAACATTGATCAATTTAGTATAAGTATTTTTAGCAAACATTTATCAGATTAGTATTACCGGAAAATTAAGGTATAAAGCCTCTCCATTTATGGAGAAAAAGCGGTCGGAAAGCGAAGCAGTCCGTTAGGATGGGATGGCGAGGTTTCCTCGCCATATCCAATCTCCCCTTGATCAGAAAAAAATTCCTTGAGCGCCAATCCTATCCGTTATAAGAAGAGGTAATTATTAATTATTAATTATTAATTATTAATTATTGAACTCTGTTCTGTCAGTTTGGGAAATTTTGACGAATTTACCCCATTACATCCACAACCAAATCAAGGTTTAATTCTAGTTTGACAAAAGAGGGATAATCTCTACCCACTACCCTACTCCCTACTCCCTATTTCCACAAAAGTTTCCCGACTTATGAGTAAAGAATAGCGTTGAAAACAGGGGGGCTTTCAATGGAAGCTTTCCGTTCATTAATTGATAATGGATAATGGATAATTACCTCCAGGAAAACCTTCAACAATTAATAATTAATAATTATTCGGCAAGATATCTTGAGTGTGCCCAGAATCACAAAGTCATCTAACCACTATCACTATTAAGAAATAAAAATAAATGTAAAGTTATGTAAAGAAGATTAATTTATTTTTATACAGAACCTACCTAGCCGAACTCGCCCAACTTTGTTTTTTCCTAGATGTCTATTGTTCAAACCAAGGATTTATTGTAAATACGGGTTTTCTTTGAGTAAGTCCTATTTCTACTAAATTAGCAATAACAAAAATATACAGATAAAAATATGGATGATTTTGAAATGCATTTACAAAGGTTGAAGGAAGAGCAAGAACTCATCCTTAACCAAATAGATAATGGTATTGCTCTCTTCGATAATTCTAATCACTTAATTCTATTTAATCAGAAACTGACAGAAATTTGGGGATTATTACCAGAGTGGCTAAAAATAAAACCCCATAGCGATGCTATCTTTGCCGAAATAGTTGCTCAAGGTTATTGGTCAACCGAACAATCTCAACAACTACAAAACTGTCTGCTCAAGATAGAAACAGAAAGTAAATTATTATATATTGAACAAGCTAATGGTATTTGCCTGAAAGTGGACTGCAGCTTGGCATCAGATGGGGGTCATCTATTGACCTTTCGAGATGTAAGTGTATATCAACGGTCTCAAGCTAGTCTCAATGCTGAATTAAGAAGATTAAGATTTCTCCTAGGTCTCAACGAACGACTGCAATACTCAGACAGCTTGAGAGAAATAGCCCAATTTGCCCTTAATTATCTCGTAGAGGTAATGAATGCTGCCTTTGGGGATGTCAAAGTTATCAATGGGGAAGGAAAAAATCGTCAAGCAGGGCCAATTTCTAATCAGATTACCTCTCAATTTATTGCTACTTATGGTGAACTAGCAGTAGCTGAAATGGAAGGTTTATTGAAACAGGGTATCCCTTATGGTCAAGGACTTTTGTGGGAAGTAGTCGAGAGTGGTAAACCTATGTATGTTGAAGATTATGCTCATCAACCTAACTCTATTCCAGGATTTCGCCATCCGGCCATTGGCCAACTAGGAATTTTCCCAATTCCAGCCACAGATGGGACAATTATTGGTGTTTTAACTCTAGAATCTCGTAACTTGCAAAAACTACAAGAAGCCGATCAAAAAGATATGCTCTTTGCAGCTTGTCGTACTTTAGGAGTGGCCATAGAAAGGGCACAGTCTCAAGAACGTCTACGTCAAATTAATGAAGAATTAGAGCGTTCTTCTCAGTTAAAATCAGAGTTTTTGGCTTCTATGTCTCATGAATTGAGAACCCCACTGAATAGTATTTTAGGGTTCTCTGATTTATTACAACGACAAATATCAGACCCCTTAAGCGATCGCCAAGTTAATCAAGTTCGACTCATTCAAAAAAGCGGTCAACATCTACTACAACTGATTAATGATATTCTGGATTTATCTAAGATTGAGTCGGGGAAAACAGAGCTAAGTTTAGAGCTAATTAATATTCACGAAGTTTGTAAAGATTGCTTGAGAATGATTCAGCCACGAGCTGATAAAAAAAGATTGGCTTTATCCCTAGAATTGGATTATCGTATATCTACTGTTTATTTGGATCAGCGTCGGGTTAGGCAGATAATTATTAATTTACTTTCTAATGCTGTAAAGTTTACACCAGAAGGGGGAAAAGTTAAACTGAGCGGACGTTTAGGGTATGGTAGTCAAATTCAAGGTGATTATCGACCTGATTGTTCTCCAATTAATTCTAGTACACCTTATTTATGTTTAGAGGTGAAAGATTCTGGAATTGGTATTCCTGAAGATAGATGGGAAATATTATTTAGACCTTTTCAACAGATTGACTCTTCTTTATCTAGAAAACATGAAGGTACGGGTTTGGGTTTAGCTTTGACAAAAAGATTGGCTGAATTACATGGTGGAACTATTTCTTTAGATTCTCAAGTGAGCAAGGGTAGCACTTTTTGTGTTTGGTTACCATTAACAGAAATGCGACATGAGTTAATAGTTAATTCAGCATCAGAATCTAGTTCTGAAGTATCTTCAGATAGTGTTAATGAGGAAATATTAGAAACTGAAAAGTCTATTAGGATTTTGATTGTTGAAGATCAACCTTATAACCAACTTTTAATTTCTCAAGTATTGGAGTTAGAGGGTTATGAAGTTGAGTTAATTAGTGATGGTCAAACTATGTTGGATACGATTAATTCTCCTTTGGTTACTTCTCCAAATTTACCTAATTTAATTTTGATGGATATTCAGTTACCACAGGTTGATGGGTTAGAATTAATTAAGAGAATTAAGGCTCATTCTATATGGCAGTCTGTACCAGTTATTGCTGTAACTGCTATGGCAATGCCGGGTGATAAAGAAAGATGTTTGAATGCTGGTGCAGTAGCTTATCTGAGTAAGCCTTTAAATATTGAGGAGATGATTTCTATTGTCAAGTCTTTGCTGAGTAATTAGTCAAAGCAAAGAAGATTTTACTGAACTAATTTTCTTCTAAGTATTTCAATTTTTTTTCTATCAGTTAAGATTCCCACGCTTATTTTTTGATATCCATAGTTTACCCTTGGTGGTATCTAGCTCATCCCCAATTTTAATACCTTGATAACTTAACTGTTTAAATGGGATTTCTATAGTGTTTGAAAATCATATTTCAATCTAAATTTAGATTTTTGCTAATAAAAAAATGCTGTATTGAGTACCAATTACCTTGTATTTTTCACAATTTAATACTGTTTTTAATCCTTTACCATTCCCTATTCCCTATTCCCTTTTTCAGAGGACTCAGTTTCCGCATCTAAAATAAAAACCCCACATCAGAATTATCTGTTATACCAAGCGTGATAAATGTTTGCTACAAAGATCTAGGGAAATTTTTAGGAGTCAGGAGTCAGAAGTCAGTCAGCAGAATGAATAGTTTTAATACCATTTTTTAGTTCGTAAATTATCTTTTTCTCTTGGTGCGCGTTCCCTCTCTTGGTCGGCATTCCCATGGCGAGGAGACCTCGCTGGCTTCCGACCGCTTGCGCCGTGAGACGGTGAGTGCAGTGCGCCCTTGCGGGTTAAGCGACAGTCACGCAACTGCCGTGAGCGGAGCGTCTCTGAAAGAGATACCCGGAGGGCGCGGGGTCGCACCGCTT
>NZ_JAAHGT010000832.1 GCF_010672385.1 Okeania sp. SIO2F4 | reverse complement strand
TGATTATCCGAACATGATATAATTACTAGATCTACAGGACTACCTGAAATATAAATGTTTTTTAGCTTATACCAAGCTTCAAAAAAGTATGTTACTTATAATAATAAGACTTAAAAGAATTGCTATTATATCATGTCCGAATAATTAGTAATAAAAAAATCTCCTGTTTAGACTTTCTTTTTTCCCTATTACCTCCTGAATTATCCCTCGTTATTTATAATTATTTAACCGGACATGATATTTAGATATCTCTTTGACTAAGAAACTAAAATCCCTAATAAATAATATTGTAATATTATTCATTCTGAGGTCTAAAAACACCCTAAATATTTGTAGCAAACATTGATCAAATTGCTCTTACCCTTGAGATTACTTTTATATATATTCCTGTGTCAATATTCTACTCTCTTCAAGTCCCTTGGGAGATAGTGACATTTTATCCTGCTGGTATACTTAAATCAAGAATAGCGTATAATATATTAAAAGTATCCTATTGAAAAGACTCAGTTTTCAGAGTTTCCAGAATTATCAAAAAGGTTATATAGATGAAGTTTATTTTGTGGCCAAACAATCGATTTATCAAATATTCCCTGGTATTTAGCTTGCTGTTATCTATTAGCACGATCGCTATTAGTTGTACTTCAACTTCTTCTAATAAATCTTCTGAAGGTGAAAAAATTTCCTCTCCTAATCCCCCTATTAGTAAGCCTTTACAAGTAGCGGTGCTTCCTTGGCAAAGTCCCGAAAAGCAGCAAGAAAAATTACAACCTTTAGCTAAATATCTAGAAACTATTCTCAAACGTACGGTTAATTTCCAAATTACGAAAAATTACGCAGAAGCAGTCGATTTGATTGTTAAAGAAGAGGTAGATATGGCATATTTAGCTGCTCTTACTTATATCAAAGCCAACGAACGCAACCCCAATATCCAACCGTTAGTTATACCCATAGATAGAGTAAGTGGCAGACCTTGGTATACTAGCGTAATAGTTGCCAATACTGCCGAAAATATCGAAACTCTGCAAGATTTAAAAGGTAAACGCTTTGGTTTTGTTAGTCCATCTTCTACTTCTGGGTTTCTTATACCCATGAATAGGTTGCAAAATGCGGATATCGATCCCACAAGAGATTTTTCTAAAATTCGCTACTCTGGCAGTCACGATAAAGCAACAGAAGACTTAGTAAATGGTGTGGTAGATGCGGTCACTAACGATAAGGAATCTTTCCTACGGGGTCAACAATCGGGAAAAATTGATGCGAAGTACAAAATTATCTGGGAGTCAAACCCCATACCTGCTCCCCCCATAGTTATCAATACCAAAAAGTTCACACCAGAAGTTATCGAGCAACTGCAAGAAGCCTTAATTGACGCCCCAGTTGGTGTTGTAGACGTAAGTGGTACTGAATCTGCTGGTTATACCTTGGCTAAAGATTCAGACTTCGAGGAAGTACGACAAATCTATAGCCGTCTGAAGTTTACAAAAGTAGCTGAAAAATGAAAATTCTGACTAAATTTATCGCTTCGACAGCAATTTCTGTGGGATTAGTAGCTGCTTTACTCGGAGGTAGTACACTCTTGATTAGGCGGATAGAAAAATCCATAGAGCAAACCCGGAATCATACCAATCAAGCAGTTCGTAAAAGTCAAGCACTTAAGCTTTCTCTAGAAAAGCAAACTGCTGCAATGAAAGGCTATCTTTTACTAGATCGGAGTGCTGCTCATCTTAACAAGTATCAGCAAAATATGTCAAAATTTTTGAGCAGTTTGGAAGAGATTCAACAGCTAACACCAGAATCTAAAAAACCAGAAGTGATAGGTCGTCGTCATCAATTTCTTGTCCGCTTAGTGAATAAGATTGTAGAAGATAAAAATTATTCTACTTCTCGGGTCAAGCAAGATTTCAAAGCTATCAACTCATTCGAGGATGATATTCTCTTTTTCCTTAACTCCTTGGTGGAGGAAGTACGGCAAAAAGATGCTGTTAGCCAACAAGCTGCCATGCAATTTAAGGGAAATGCAACTATTGTCACCTACTGTTTAATTGGGGTAGTGTTGCTGATTTTCATTGGTCAGTTTTCCCTAACACTGTTACCAGTAATTCGCTCGATTCAAACCCTGCAAATTGGTGCAACAAAATTAGGTATGGGGGATTTAAGTTATCGTTTGGATATTCAGACTGGTGATGAAATTGAGCAATTAGCCCAAGAATTTAATCAAATGGGAGTTAAATTAGCTGAGTCTTACAATTCATTGGAACAGAAGCGACAAGCTGCTGATGCTGCTAATCAGGCCAAAAGCGAATTTTTAGCTAATATGAGTCACGAACTCCGTACCCCCCTCAATGGAATTCTGGGTTATGCTGAAATCCTCAATCGTTCCCAGACCTGGGGAGAAAAAGAAAAAAAAGGAATTAAGATTATTCACCAGTGTGGTTCCCATTTACTCACACTGATTAATGACATCCTGGATATCTCCAAAATTGAAGCCCGCAAACTAGAATTGCAACCACAACCGATTCATTTACCATCTTTTCTCCCAGGAATTGGGGAAATTATTCGCCTTCGGACGAAAAAAAAAGGTGTTGATTTTGTTTACTTACCAGATACCAATTTACCAGAAGGTATTTTAACCGATCCTAAAAGATTACGTCAGGTATTGATTAATTTATTAGGAAATGCTGCTAAATTTACACAAAAGGGTAAAGTGACATTTAGGGTAAAGGTAATTGATTCTATGGCAGTACAAAAACAAACTGAATATCAAATACCTGAAGATAAAGTCAGACTCCGTTTCCAGATTAAGGATACAGGAATTGGCATGAGTCCAGATTCTTTGGAAAAAATTTTCCAACCCTTTGAACAAGTTGGTGAGGGGAAACGATGCGCTGAAGGAACTGGATTAGGACTTGCTATTACTCATAATATTCTCAGTCTGATGGGTAGCGAGATTCAAGTTACAAGTGAATTAGGAGTGGGCAGCACTTTTACCTTTGAAGTCGATTTTCCTCTAGCGCAAGAGTGGCAGCATAAAGTTATGACTAACACCGAAAAGCAATTAATTGGTTATGAAGGGGAGTCACAAACTTTGTTAGTTGTCGATGATAAGTGGGAAAACCGCTCAGTAATTGTCGGGTTACTGGAACCACTAAAATTTAATGTGATTGAAGCAGAAAATGGGGAAGATGGTTTGAATAAGGCTAATCAGTTGCAGCCAAACTTAATTATTACTGATTTAATGATGCCAGTCATGGATGGATATACCTTTGTCAAGCAAATCAGAGAATCGGAAATACTTAAGGCGACTCCAGTAATTGTTTCTTCTGCATCTGTTTCCTCAATGGTTAAAGACCATAGTTTGGATGCTGGTGGCGATGCTTTCCTAGAGAAACCTGTAGCAGCAGATAAATTGTTTAAGCTACTGGGAGAACATTTACAGATTACCTGGAAATATGAATCTCTTCTTACTCCTGGTTCTACTGAGTTACGACATCAGCAAAATAGTAGCAAAACAGAAACTACTACTGCAGATATGGTCTTACCCCCACTAGCAGACCTAGAAAAATTATTTCAACTTGCTCAACAAGGTAGATTAAAAAAGTTAGTAGCAGCAGCTCAAACCTTAGAACAAGAAAATCAAGATTATGCTGCCTTTGTCGATCGTATTGTTCAGCAAGCTAAAGACTTTGAAATTAAAAAAATTACCATCTTTATTCAAGAATCTTTAGAAAAATCAAATAATAAAAAAGGAGTCAGGAGTCAGGAGTCAGGAGTCAGGAGGTAGGAAGGAGTTTTTTCCCTAACTTTGGGTAGGAAATAGGTATGATTTGCACTCTTAATTTTGGACTCAAAACTTACATTCTGAGCAATTTTATACCTAAAATCAGCAACGCAAAAAAAAGAATGCTACAAAAAGGAGGGTCTTGAACGAATATACTGAAAAATAGCTGCTCCAATTTATTTTAGATAGTTATCTCTATCTTTATCCCTTTTTTTCAATGTTTATCCCTTCTTCCTTCTTCCTTCTTCTGTAGGGACGTTGCATGCAACGTCCCTACCATTTGTAACAAACATTTATTAAATTGGTATTATGGACAATTCAGATTTAATTTTAGTAGTAGATGATACTCCTGCCAACTTAGCAGTTCTTTCAGAAGCATTAAGTGATGCTGACTTTGAAGTAGCGATCGCCACAGATGGTGAATTAGCTATTACTCAAGCAGAATTAAGTTTACCCAGTTTGATACTCCTTGATGTCATGATGCCTGGTATTGATGGTTTTGAAACTTGTCGCCGTCTCAAAGCTTCTAAGATAACTCAAAATATACCCATAATTTTTATGACCGCTCTGAGCGACTCCACTGATAAAGTCAAGGGAA
>NZ_JAAHGT010000831.1 GCF_010672385.1 Okeania sp. SIO2F4 | reverse complement strand
TGAAATTGGCATTAGAATAGATACTTTTGAAAAGCCTGGGTCTTATGTATATTTGTATGACATGAGTTAAGATGTGGCCTAAATAGGTTGTAATATTTTGTTTTTTCGCAAATCATTTCTGCAACCCGATCGATCGGTGAGAAACGATGCTATCATTAGTTGACTAAAAAATCATATATATGGGCAAGTTAGCCCAGTTAAACTTTACAATATCACAATTTTGGTGAGGATGCAACCGAAAATCTCTTGGCGCGCGTTTTTTTTAGGAGCTTCAGAAAATGAAAATGTTTGTACTGAATGAAGAGGGATAGATGGAAAGATTTGATGATGGGAAAAATCTAACCTCTTTTCTGGAGATACCTTAAATGGTGAAACAAGTGTCGGTTGGGTTGAGGGATGAAACCTAACAACAATCTTTTTCCCCTCCGACCTAATCCCTCTTTTCTGGAGATAGCCATTGATTTTGACTTATTTATTTACACAAAAAACAGTCACCTTCAGCAGGAGGTACTTCAATTACAAGAATTTCCAAAGGAGTCTCACCTTCAATTGCCTGATGCTTTACTCCCGGTTCTATTTTAATAACATCACCTTTTTTAATAGGTTCTATCCGATCGTCAAGAGATATGTGTCCTGTTCCGTCAAGTACATAATAATATTCTGTAGTCTTTTTGTGATAATGCTTTTCTGCTTTGTCTACAAAAAGATGTACGAGTTTAGCGGGTCCTTCTGATACAAGTTTTCTAATAGTGCCACAGTGTCCTCTGACCTGGGGAATATTATCAGTAGAAAGTATCATTTAATTTAAAACCTCCATTTTTTTACATAAGCATTCAGTTATTAGCTGTTAATTCTCAGCAATGATATCCCAACCTTAAGGAGAGGGTTTAAATTAATATAGACTTTAAGGTCAGCTTTTGTAGTCAGATTTAATTCTGACTTAATTAATCAAGCTTTTATCTAAAAAAATAGCTGATAGCGGAATGCTGACTTTTTTACTGTTTAGTTTCATTTTTTTTACCGAAATATTGTGGTCTAAAGCCTCTCCTTTTAAGGGGATAAAAAAGAGAATATTCCTGATGTCATAACAATTCAAAAAATGCTCAAGCCTCCTTATTGCATAGGTACTGATAACTGATAACTGATAACTGAAATAACTAATCCCATAAATTCATAAATTCTACTATTTGAATAGTTGTTGTTGCGGAACAAGGATTATTTTTTTTCCCCTGAAAATATTCTACGGCATTTTTCATGGATATACCCATTGTATCATCAGCTATAGAGGAGATAATTTTTTGTACAATGCCATCCTGGTAAACTACAATTCTTCCTTCTCCTCGGTTTTGACCAATAATTGGCTCATAAAATCCAGCTACAGTTATGCCTTTTTTATGATCTTCTACAGCTAATACACGATACCGAATATTTTCCTTTTCAGGAGCTCTATGAAAGTATTTTAGAGAGTATCCTGGATAAAAATATTTTATCTTTCCTGCCATAGAAGTATATAAAAAAACTTCTGCACCATTAACTGCCGTATAATGTTTTTCTACCATTCCTTGCTTGGGCAAAAAGTAATTTTTATCGTTAATATTTATATCTATATCTTGATAAAATATCTTGCCAATTTTCTGAGGAAAATATTCTTTTCCCAGAGCCATAACATTTGCAACTATATGTGAACCTTCATAGCCAAAAGCATAAAGTTTATCATCTACAAATCGACCACTAATCAAATCATTTATGCGATTTTTTGTCATTTCTGAGACAACTCTATGTGGAGTAATTTTCAGAGAAATAATTACTTCTTTAATCTTCTGAGTTACTGATGATGCTATATAGTTTTCATTAACAACAAGCTTTCCTTGAAATCCTTTTAATAATTCACACAATGTTTGAATTTCTTCGTAATTGCAAATAGGTTTTTCTACAATAATATTAGCCTCATTATCAATTTCTATAATATTCCTAATAACTTCAACATGAGTATCAGTAGGAGGACAAATATCCCAGAATAGCGGATGTGTTTCTGCTGCTTTTACAAAAGATGAAAATACATTTATTCTTCTCTTAAATGCCTCTTGTTGTTTAACTGAATTTGAATCGATAATTCCTAGAGTCTGAATTCCAATATCGCTTAATTTTTTTTCATGCCATGAAGCTACATTTCCATTACCTATACGCACACATCCAAATAAATCTGACTTTCTATCTAAAAGATGAGAAAATTGATCGGTCTTGGTTAGTAGTTGCATATTTTTCAAAGCTTTTAAAGCTCGATATATTTTTCCTGTTAGTTATTTACGTTTTTAGGTTTGTGAGCTATCGGTTCGGTATTGATCGCTGAATTTTAAAGAGAAATAATTTTGAGTATTGTCTATAGCAATCCGCCCATAGGTTCTGACAAATCAAAAAGTAGATAAAAAACCTGAAACTCCTACCAGTTAAGTGTTCCCAGTTAATAAAATGGTTAAGGTTTTTATACACAAATAAAATAGGACTGCTATATATATAGATACTTTTGAAAAGTCTAGGTCTTATGTATATGTATACTGTGAGTTAGCAAATAAAAAATGTAGTTGTTACAGAGGTACAAATCTAAATAAAACCCCCTAGAAAATACAGGATTGCTGAATTAAGCTATGAAATTTAAATTTAGTAAATATTAAATACTTTTCTATTAGTAGTTAAGTAATTAAGGAGGTACACAAAATTAATTACACATTTGGTCACATTTAATTCCTTGTGGTATTAGCATCACATTAAATTCAAGTAGGTAAAAAATTTTGTTTAGGTACTTAGCATATATCACGATAACATAGTAAAAATATGGTTGAGTCAGGCTCTAAGCAAGGCACGCTTTGAATCTAAACCATTACCAAAAATAATGTATATCCAAAATCTTAAACAAATTTTAATCCCATCAAATACCCCAAAAGCAAATCAGAAAATATTCTGGCTAATTCTCAGCTTAACCTTTGCAACAGTGTATAGCCTACTAGCACTTCAAGAAGCTTTTAGTGGGGAATATATAGTACAAGATGATGCACGACAGCACGTTTTTTGGATGCGTCGTTTTTTAGACCCAGAATTATTTCCGAATGACTTAATTGCTGATTATTTTCAGTCTGTCGCACCCTGGGGTTATAAAACTTTTTATTGGCTATTTTCCCAAGTAGGAATAGATCCAATGTTTCTGAATAAATTATTACCTTTAGGGTTAAGTTTGGTAACTGCTGCCTATTGTTTTGGAATTTGTTTTGAGATATTGCCAATACCTTTTGCAGGTTTTATTGCCTCAGTATTATTAAGTCAAAATCTCTGGCTTCAAGATGACATAGCTTCCAGTACACCAAGATCTTTTTTATATCCTTTATTTCTGGCAGTTCTATACTATTTGTTGCGAAAATCATTACTTCCTTTTTTGGTAGCGATCGCTCTCCTCGGTTTATTTTATCCCCAATACGTTATCCTAACTGCTTTGATTTTAATTTTCAGATTTTTAGACTGGGAAAAAAGGTGGTTTTGTCTTCGCAAAAATCGACTGGATTACATATTTAGTGGAGTAGGTTTAGGAGTAAGTTTACTGGTAATTTTATTTTATGCTTTAAATTCTAGTAATTACGCACCTGTAATTACAGCATCCCAAGCAAAAGTTTTGCCAGAATTTGGCGAAGCTGGTAGAAGTGTTTTTTTCTTACAAAATTCCTGGGATTTTTTCATCCTCGGTGGTCGTAGTGGAATTCTACCTAAAAAATTATTTCTGCCTCATATATTAATAATTGGATTATTCTTGCCAATATTTTTGCAGCAGGAAGAAGGAAGAAAGAAGAAGGAAAAAGGGAAAAATTATAACCTTTTTCAGAAGGAAGAAGGAAGAAGGAAGAAGGAAGAAGGGAAAATCTATAACCTTGATAATGGAATAAATTTCCTCAGACAATTACCTTTGGTCAAGCAAATAACTCCTAACATTAAATTGTTGCCCCAAATTTTGTTAGCTGGTGTTGCTTTATTCGTGGCAGCTCATCTTTTATTATTTCAATTACATTTACCAAGTCGTTACACAAATCATAGTTTTCGGATAGTCTTAGCCATAGCAACTGCCATTGTTTTATGTATAACTTTAGATGCAATTTTTCAGTTGGTAAACAAACAGTCATCCAGCCAAAATAGAAGAATTTTAGGATTGATTATTATTGGATTTTTAGGAATTTTACTAATAGGCGATATAAGCTTATGGAAAAATTTTCCTGACCCTGATTATCAAAAAGGTAAATCTCCAGAAGTATATGAATTTTTTGCTCAACAACCAAAAAATATTTTGATTGCTTCTCTGTCAAAAGAGGTAAATTATATCCCTACATTTTCTCAACATTA
>NZ_JAAHGT010000830.1 GCF_010672385.1 Okeania sp. SIO2F4 | reverse complement strand
TAAGGGGAGTTCATTGTGTTTTTAGATGCTGATGATTTTATGTTGCCACATAAATTAGAGCAACAAGTCCGGTGCTTTCAAAGCTATCCCCATGCAGGAATTATTCACAGTGGTTGGCATTTGGTTAATCAATATGGGGAATTTTTGGCTAATTTAGAACCTTGGGAAAAAATTCCACAGTTGAACTTGGAGACCTGGTTACGTTGGAAACCTGTCATACCGGGTCCAATGATGTTTCGTCGAGAATGGTTAAATTGTGTAGGTGGATTCGATCCAGCTCTAAAATATGCAGAAGATAAAGACCTAATATTTCGTCTAGCATTAGGAGGTTGTGAGACAGTTTGGTTACCCCAACCAACGATTTGTTATCGTCAACATAGTAGTAGTAAAAAAAAGAATAATATATTAGAAGTATTCAAAACTCAGAAATATGTACTAGAAAGTTTTCTTGCGAGACCCGATATTCCAGAAAATATCCGCAAAATAGAAGACGAAATTCGTTATTATACACTATTGTGGATTGCTTGGTCTGCTTATAATTATGGTCATTTCACAGAAATGAAAGCATATTTACAGGAATCATTAAACTATACATCAGACGTGGGTATAAAAGTAATTGTAAATTGGATTGAAAATTTTAAGAACTTTTCTTCGGCAAAAGGCGAAATCCTAGATACTTACTCTATAACTAGCTCTATTGAATGGAAACAAGCAATACGCCAAGCTCTAAAATTGAATTTTCTCTCCAGTCTGACTCACAAAACTAGATAGGGTTTTCTCAATAAAGTCTTTTTAAGGAGTAATATAAAATTCGGATAATTACTATATCTAAGTCATTGCGACTGGAACGGAGTGGAAGGAAGCAATCTCATGGGTTTCGCGAGATTGCTTCCTATCGTCGCTGCGGACGAGTGTTCAAACGGATTCTATATGAGTGGGTGCTTCATGTATTGTCAAAAGCTCGCTTTGGAGTTGGGAGTGGTACAGAAGCAATAGGGGAAAAAGATTGAAAAATACTCTAACTCACCCCATTTCCCCATCTCCCCATCCCAAATGGGTTCTATACAATAACGCTCTTTTGAACTGAAACAGTTAAAACTTTCTCAATGACTTGCTCCCATTCAGGTATTTTGGTTAATCGATCGCCATCAATAGTGTAGCCATATTCAGAAGCAAATCTAATAAAACTATCAACCCAGTCTGAAACAGTTTGCTCAGTAGAATAAGGAGTATAGTTAAAAGCTCGCTCCAGATATTTAGCCATTTGAGTTAGGTTTTTGTAGTGATACATAGACCATGCACCCCACACCCAAGTATTGTATCTAGCTCGACTTTCGAGAATACGCATCCAGTCAGGTACTTCAGGTAAAGAAAAATAGTTATCCAAAACCAACTCCAAATGTTCAACAAATTTGGGTGGGGTACTTGCTACCATTCCCTCCTCCAAACGGAAACAATATGTTGGTTGACGTAACCAAGCGGTTTCAGTAAACTTAATACCCATACGAATCACAAAATCTACATCTGCAATATCTTCTTTGAGATGAGTGTTGAAACCTCCTAAAAGCTTAACCCGATCGCTACGAAACATCATCGCTTTTGTCGGAGCATATTTATAAATTTTCCATAGTTTCCAAATATGCCAATCTAACTCTGGTAAATCACACCAAGGTTTTACTGTTAAAGTAATTTCTCCACTGGAGTTAACAATTTGCCAACCACTATGAACAAAGTCTATTGAAGATGCACCCTTGTCAAAGCAGTTAACTTGTGATGCTAATCTCTCAGGTAGAAAATAACTATCAGGATGTAAAAATGTTATAAATTCACCTTGTGCTAGGTTAATACCATGATTTAGTGCAGCTAATATTTCTGGTTTCGGACCCTCAAGATAAACATATTGAATTTTATTCTGGTAAGGTTCTAAAGCACTACGAACCATATCTTTTGGTCCATTATTAACAACAATAATTTCGTAAGAAGTATATGTTTGCCTGAGAACACTTTCGATAGCTTTTTGCGTATATAAAGGTCTATTACGCGCAGGAATAACAACACTAACTCTAGGAGTACGAGCGGACTGCTGAAATTTCAGACACCAGGTTGCATCAGATGTTCGACAGGAAAGAGGATATCCACCTAGCTCTCGGTTTCTCTGAGCTTCTATACCATGAAATGCAGTAAACTGACCCTTTGGCAAATGAGCATAGTCATGGTTTTGATGGACGCACATAATTACTTCACTGGCATCAACTACAGGGTACTTCTTGATTAGAGCATTGTAAACCATCCAGGTATCCCAGGCAGCACGTCCAATTGCAAATTCAGGTAACTGAGCAAATAAGTGTCGAGGGTATGTAAAATAATCCATACCATAAGCTGTATTTAATACAGCTTCCTTATATACTAATTTCCTTAATTCATTTTCCCAATTTTGTTGATTAAAGTCTATCAGAGTAGTGATATTTATATTCCACCTTCTTCCTATAATCAAGAATTCTTCTAGCAAGGTAGAGACATACTTGACACTAGGAATAAAATCACTAACAAGCATGATGTCAGAATTAACATATGTCAAAAGATCGTGGCTTGCTAGTTTATGAGCTTGAGCAAACATATCACTGAGTAAAGGTGTTCCATACTCGTTGTGTTGAACATTAGGTACATGACGTAGACCTAATTCTTTGACAATATCTTCTGTACCTTCCTCTTCTCCAAAAATAATAATCTCTGGTTTTGGTTTGAGCAAAGTCCAGCTTTTAATTGCATTTGTTTGAATCACACCAATATGTTCTTTAAATGGTTTAGGTATAGCAAAAATTGTCATACCACTTTTTTCTGATAGAGTAGCTTGTCTGAGAGTTTCTTGGCTTTTGCTAGAAATCAGCAATAAGTTTCTGTTGCTACCTTCTGAAACAACTTGCCTAGTTTTTGATTTCGTTGGGGTTATAACTGAATTTTGTTTTTGAGTGTGAATATTAGTTTCCTTCCCTAAATACCTTAATTTTTCCTGTGCTTCAGTAAAATCAGGCTCTGCTTCTAGAACTTTTGTTAATGCTTCTTCTGCTAAATCTAGTTTACCCAACTCCAAAGCAGATTTTGCTAAATACCAAGATGTACGCCAGTGAGTTCCAAGTTCGTTAGCTTCAGCAAATTCAGCGATCGCTTCAGAATGTTTTCCTTGTTGTTGTAGCACTAACCCTGACCATAACCTTAAATACCCATTTTTCTGATAATAAGAACTATAGTGAAAGATGCCACCTGCACCCTTACTGTAGAGTAATGGAGATGATTCGGCAATTTTTTTATCTGCATCTAAAAGTTCTTGAATATCTTGTGAAGTCATACTCACTAAGAATTGAGACTCTATATTACCGATAGACTGAATAAACAAGTCTGAAGCATATAGTTTCTGAGATTGATTAGCTTTTTTACCCCACTTCTTTTTACCCTTTGGCGATCGCATTAATTTTTGATAAAGTTTATGTGTTGCCTTAGCTGCATTTTCTCCTCCAAACATCTGCTCTGCGTATTTTCGAGCATTTTCCCCCAGTCTTTGCCGTTCTTCGGGGTGATGATATAAGTATTCAATTGCCTGTTTGTACTCTAACTCACTCTTGACAATCAGACCAGTGTAATTATCAACTACTGTTCGACTAGCTCCACCATAGGGAAAAATAACTGCAGGTACTCCTGCATACATAACTTCCTGCAATACTAGCTCAACAGTTGAATAGTTATCCTCGCAAAGAGGATAGCCAAAAACATCCATTACTTCAATTACAGACCGAATATCTTCGACATAACCTTGAAACTCAAATCTTTCTTTTACTTGTAAAGTTTCTACCTCTGTCTTGAATTTTGGAGAAGCATCTCCTTTACCGCAAATAATAAACTTAATATTTGGGATATTAATTCCTGCACTCATTGACACATAATTAGGGTGCATTTTCACGAATCCTACTGTACCGATGTAGCCAACATTAAAAGTATCGTGTGGTTTAGGAGAAAAATGAGCAAGTCGCGCAAAATCTGTTGCTCCATATATCATCCCAGTTTTTTCTAATCTGATTTTCTCTGGCAATTGTTGAAAAATGGGATTTTCGTGAGCATAGGGACTTGTAGTGAGAGCAAAATCAGCATAATCAATTAATTCTTTAGTAATAATTTGTGGTGGATAACATCCAGCTACATTGAACTTGATTAGTAGTCGCATTGGTGGAAGTCCAGAGCGTATAAGCTCATAGATTTCTGGGGTATTCCAAAAATGCAAATGTACTATATCTGCATTGCTAATTTCCTGTAGAATTGCCTCGCGATTTAGCAGAGCTATAAAAAATATGGAGAACTTCAAGAGAAATTTGAAATCCAAGGCGGTTA
>NZ_JAAHGT010000083.1 GCF_010672385.1 Okeania sp. SIO2F4 | reverse complement strand
CATCGAAGGTTACAAGAACATTTTACCAAAATGTATCCTCGAACAAATAACTAACAGGACTTACGCATGAGGTACGAAAAACTAGGATTGAGATTGCTTCCCTGTCGGTCGATAGGGACGAAAATACGTTGCAGGTGCGTAAGTCCTAACTAATATAGAATCCGGTTGAACAGTCGTCCGCAGCCACGAGAGGAAGCAATCGACCTGCCCCCCTGAGATTGCTTCGGTCCACTCCGTTCCAGTCGCAATGACTTGAGTATAGTAATTATCCGGATTTGATCTAACTATTTTTTTGCTTTTAAGCGATCGCTAATTCAAGTTGAACAGTCCTCCGCAGCGACGAAGCGGAAGCAATCGACCTGCACCCCTGAGATTGCTTCGGTCCACTCCGTTCCAGTCGCTGCGGACGCAGGCTATAGTAATTATCCGGATTTGATCTAACTATTTTTTTGCTTTTAAGCGATCGCCAATTCAAGTTGAACAGTCGTCCGCAGCGACGAAGCGGAAGCAATCGACCTGCCCCCCTGAGATTGCTTCGGTCCACTCCGTTCCAGTCGCTGCGGACGCAGGCTATAGTAATTATCCGGATTTGATCTAACTATTTTTTTGCTTTTAAGCGATCGCCAATTCAAGCCAGAATAATTTTGTTCAAAACTTTTTTGTTAAAGGAAATAATCAAAATGAACTTTAAGAAATCCTTGCTAGGGTTAATCCTGTTAGGATTTGGACTATTGACACCTACTCATCTGGTCAAAGCTACAACTACTGATTCGGTTCAACCTCAAACTCTCAACGTTTTATCCTACAACATCTATATGCGCCCAAAGTTTCTGTTTTGGGATGGCCAAGATGTTCGTTCGCGCTTACTGCCTAATAAAATTCAAGGATATGATGTCATCATTTTTCAAGAAGCTTTTGATAATAGTGTGCGGAATAATTTATTAAATAGCTTGAAAAGCGAATATCCTTATCAGAGCAAAATTTTAGGCAGCGATCGAGGCATAAAGCAGGATGGTGGAGTAATTATTGTTAGTAAATGGCCAATTGAAGCAGAAGACCAACGATTATTTGGTAATGTTTGTGCTGCTGAAGACTGTCTGGCAGACAAAGGTGTACTCTATGCCCAAATTAACAAACAAGAACAACTTTACCATTTGTTTGGCACACACGCTCAAGCAGGAAGAAATAGGAGAACTACCCGCGAACAACAATTCCGTATAATCAAGTCATTTATTGATTCCAAACAAATTCCTGCGGAGCAACCCGTCATTATTGGTGGCGACTTCAATGTTAATCAATTCGATCGAAGTGCTTATGAATCAATGAAAACTATTTTGGATGTAACACAGCCACCTTCAACAGGTCTGCAATATACCTCCGATGGACAAATCAACGATCTGAAAAAAGGAAACAACCAAAGCTATCTCGATTACATCTTTTACTCAAACAACCATTTACGGCCAGTTAAAGCAGTCAATGAGGTTCTTTTGATTCGCGCAGACAAAGAATGGAAGAAAACAGGAGAAACTAACCAACAAGATTTGTCAGACCACTACCCTGTCTATGGGCGCTTTGAGTTTGGGGTTTGTAACTGTTGGCTAAAATATGGTATTATCTCTTAAAATCTGGGATTATCTGTTTTATGTTACTTGGATTCAAAAGTGAACTACACCCCACAAACAAACAAAAAACATTACTAGCTAAACACGCGCTTTGTAGCCCGTCACGCTTGGAATTGGGGATTATGGCTGACTAGAAATATCCTTGCTCACAATTCTCATAATCCTGATAGTAAACTTAAATTTCCTACTGCAATTGACCTGCATAAACTTTTAGTAGCAATGGTTAAACCTAAAAATTTTTGGTACTATGAAGTGTCTAAAACAGCGCCGTATGGATGCTTTGAGATATTTATCTCTAGCTTGGAAACGTTGTTTTACCAAAGTGTCTGGTCAACCTAGATTTAAGAAAAAAGGTAAAGATGATAGTTTTACTCTAGATGGTTCCATATCAGTAGGTTTTAATCAAATTAAATTACCAAGAATTGGATGGATTAAAACTTATGAAATATTGCCAGACAATATTAATCCCAAGTCAGTAACTATTAGTAGGGTATCTGATAGATGGTTTATCAGTTTCAATTCTAGAGAGAAAGAAACTCAAATTACTGAGAAATCTGTAGATGTAGTTGGTGTAGATTTAGGTATAAAATCTCTAGCTACATTATCCACTGGTGAAGTATTTCCAGGAGCTAAATCCTATAGAAAGTTAGAAGCTAAACTTTCGCTTGTTGCAATACTTGAATCGACATAAAGTCAAGTTTTCTAATAACTGGAAAAAAGCACAGCTAAAAATAGCGAGACTACACAACAGAATAGCTGACATTAGGAAAGATACATTGCATAAACGCGCCTACTTACTTAGCCAAAAACCACGGCATTATAGTAATAGAAGACCTTAATGTATCAGGAATGATGGCAAATCACAGCTACGTTGCATGCAACGTAGCTAAGGCTGTTGCTGACATGGGTTTTTATGAGTTCAGAAGACAGTTACAGTATAAGTGTCAACTATACGGCTCTAAGTTAATCGTTGTTGATAGATGGTTTCCTAGCTCTAAGACTTGCAGTAGGTGTGGTCAGATTAAAGAGTCTCTGTCTTTATCTGAAAGAGTATTCAATAAATGAAAGCCGACTTTTATATCTAACAGCTTTAGTTTTATCAACTTTAGTAACAGCATTTTTAGGATTGTAAAGACTATCAATGCAGCCCAAACCTCCTCCAAATATTATACATTTTTCTTGCTTATTATTCAAATTTTCTACATTAATCTTGACTCCATTATTTAGAATCAAAGTAACAGAATTTTTACCTTGATTCAACACAACTGTGTAAGGAGATATTACAGGTTTATTTTTAGTCTTTTGCTCGGCAGATATTAATTTTTGTTTGCCTGGTTTTTGCAAGTTACTAAATTTGCTTTTTGGTACAGAAATAGCTACTGCAACTATAGTAACAATTCCTCCAATTACTAGCAATTTGAACGCAGAGCCAAGGATTGTTTGGAGAACATTATTAACTTTGGAATTATTAGTGTTTGGGTCTAAAGTATTTTTCATAATCAAGGATACCTAAGTGTTGCATAATTATAGATATATTTGTGTTAATAGCGATTGCTGTTTAATCGCAATTTCCTTGGTAAATTAGGCGCAATTAGTTAAAATTGATATTGTCACAAAACATAGTTTATTACTAGCTTCTATAGCAAATCAACACCAAAATCAACAGCCCTAAACATCTCGGTGTTGTTCGGGAGTAAATATACGAATGACTGAGCCTCCTACTTTTTTCTCTGCTACAGTTCCTAAGTTTTTCTCAGCAAATCCTTGGAATATTTGCCAAATCGTATCAGCAGCTAGTTTGTACTTGGAGAACTTCTGCTGCACTTGCCTAACTGTAGTTTTTTTAGCAGCACAGAAACTCAATATTTTATCTTCTATTTCCTCTAGAGTAGGAGCATCTTGATTAGGAGCAGTTTCAGCAACATTAGTATCTTCATCTTCCTCATTATTAAGTTTAGTTTGCTTATGGTTTGTAGAAGCCTGACTGCTGCTTTGGTTGCCGGAACTTTCTGACTCAACGTGACCTTCAACAAAGACATACCTAACTGACTCTGGCAGAACTGCTGGCTCATCTTCTACTAATATTGGTCGCTCCTGTGATAAACACCAGTTGTACAATTCTGAGTTCCCTAGTTTCTGAGAATGCTTATGAGCAAATTCTCCTAACCTGACATAAGTTAAAGACTTCCGAATGTCTCCCTGACCTTCTATTTTGAGAGTCTTAACTTGGTCATATTTGACTAATAAAAATAATCTAATCAAAACCTTTCTTGCTTCTTTTATTAGGTCTAATACCACCTCAACACCTTGGTCAATCTTGCCACTAGCAACACAAAATTCATCAAGAATTACGTTTACCATTGGATAGTAAAAATCGCCTTGGTGGTATAGTTCGTACCTCCTATTCATCTCTTGTTCAATGATTTTAATAAACTGACAAACTGAAGGCTCAAAATCTATTTTTTTGTCTAAGAAATCTTGAAAGAATTGACCTTTATCTGGAATGACTGGGAGCTTATCCTTCTTCCAATTACCATAGTTTCGACTACCGCAATAGCTAGAAAACCCCTCAAAATCTCCTGGTTGATCGTGAGGGTTGCATACTACCACTTTGCCTCCCAAATGTGGAGCTAATCTCTCTGTGGTAAAACTCTTGCCATCACCTGTGCCACCGACAATGATAAGATGAACATACTTATTGGGATTAGTATTCAGCTTTTTCCAGTCAAAGTGATTAATTGCAGTAGCTTCAAGCATATTCTGAGTAGGTTTGCTTTCTACTGAGTAGCCTTCACAAGTTTGCTGTAGTGCTGCCACCTTTAAATCTGCCTCAGTTGCCAACATATTAATCTCAGACTCATCAATGATTTGAGTAATTATTGCTTCATGGATTTCTTGGTGAGCTGCTTGTGTACCCTTGATGCCATAGTAAATGGCTGTAATTGCTAGGGCAGATCTAGTAAGCTTTGGCTGAGGAAAGCAGGCGAATATTAGGCAACCAAAACAAACTATTAAGTTGTCTAAAACCATGCAGTAATGCTCCCTGCAATGATGCCTGCTCTCAAGATTATCAGTGCTAGGGTGAAAAATCCTACAGATAGCTTGGGGTTCAAACTTCTGGCTGCTGCTTCGCGCATTTCTGGGAAGCCAAAGGTATCTTGCAATTCTTTGAGTGTCCAGACAATAGCTCCGTACAATGGTAGGAAATGCCAAGATATTTGAGGCAGCAGGTTAAGCAGGTAGCCGCTGGCAAAACCGATAATAAATACAAATAGATACCAAGCAAGTCTATTTATCCCCATACTGCCCCGCCCTTTAATAAATTCTTGAAAATCTGCTATTTAAGTCTTCTGCCATTCTTTTAGCTGTAGACTCCCTACGCATTAAAATAACTAACTGAAAATGTTTTCCGTTATTTGTTTCAAAAAAGACATTTTCCCCTCTATTAATAAACTTCCCTAATAACAAGCCTTTATACTTAAGTGGTGCTTTAGACATCTTTGCCTCCATATAACATAGATAGCCTTTTTTCTGTAGCAGCGTTTAGTTGTTTAACGTTAACTGAATGACGAGCTTCAATTACTTGTTGGCTCTTTCTCCGTCTATCAGCTTCCAGGCGGTATTTACTACCAACCGAGTCTGCAACATCATAAAGGCGGTTGTAAGCCTGGTGCATGGCAAGGTTGCCCCTCAGCACTTCACTAGCAGCTCCAGCAAAATTCTTTGCCATTTTGACTGAGCCTTTGATAACAGCTTTTACTGCTGCTCTGTATTGGGTTGTTTTTACTGCATGGCTTGTGTAGAATTTGGCAGCATCTTTGGCTTCTGCTAAGGTTTCGTCTGTTATGGTTAATCCGTCTGCTTGCCAGCTATCAAGCATTGCTGAGGCGTCGGCAAGCATGGGTGCATTGTACCCTCCATCAGCAGGAGTAAGTATACCTTTTGGTACTGGGGCTGTACCTCCTCTACTGTTTAGACTACCTGCGTTTTGAGTTAACTGGGCGTTTGTCGGTTTCCTTTTTGTTAAGTATCCTTGTGGTGGCATTTTTTATCTCCTTACAAATGTCTTTGCAAAATCCAACGGGCAAGCTGAATAGCATTGTGCTTGTTCAGATTTAGTCGGTTTAGCTCTTGACAAAAGCTTTTAACTTCTGTGGATGAGCTTAGTTCATTAAAGGTAATTTCTTCAATGACTTTTTGTACTGCTACTAAGCGCTGGTTTATGCTCATTTTGCCTACTATTTCTTCGAGAGCTTCGTTGTTTTCAGTTTCTACGAAATATCCTATTGGTTTTGAGCTACTAACTATTTGATTGTCTGTCATTTTAATATCCACAGTATGTATCCCATTAACCAGCACCAAGCATGAGCTATTTGCTGCAATAAGTTTGGGTATTGGTTAATTGGGTTTTTGTTTTGTTGTCTAACTGAGATAGGCTTAAGCGACAATGCTAACCAACCGTGAATGAGGTTGTGTGCCCTTTTTGAGAGAACAAATACGTCCCGTTGCCACTTCTCTTTGCCTTTCCGCTCGTAGGTGTGGTGGTGGATATTGTAAGGGCGATATTTTCCTTTATATTTACCAACCTTCACACAAAACATTTGGCAACGGTAGCCTGTGGCTCTCAAGAAGCTAGGGTGCTTTGATTTCCACTCTCTTGAATTAAGATAGGATTTGTACATTAAATCCTTGTAATCAATTTGATTTCTACTTCTGCTCCGTCAGGGAAAAAATCAGGGCGCTTCAAGGTTAACCTCCTCTCAATTCCAGCTTGTACTTCAGCTATATCAAGGGGATGATTTGGGGTAGCTTCAATTTCTACCCTACCACTGCTTTTCAGCCAGCCAGCAGTTTTTTTAAACCTGGGCTTTGCTTCCCAATAAACTTGAATCATTTTCTGAATTACAAAATTGATTACGGGATGTTACCTTATTAATATTTCTAGTTCGATTTCCCATTCAGTAGCTTGGGAGTTTCTGTCTGTAGCAGGGAGGGAAGCTTGCCACTTTCTACATATTGATTTTGCTTTCCAACTGATGTAGAAACTTTGGAGAAGATACCACCAAAACCCTTTTTTAGGGAGTCTATTGCAGATTTTGTGAGGTCTCCGGTATATCCGGTTTGCACCTTACCTATCGCTTTCATTAGTGTTAGGGCTTGAATAGCATCGGCCAATTCATCGCTATTAGCTTCAGCGATTTCTTCAACCATTCCCTGAATCATTTGACTGCCTGCTTCAACGTCAAGGAGTTGGTTATCATTCCTCTGTTGTTGGGCTACATCTTTTTCTGGCTGCTGTTCTTTAATAAATTCGTTAATAGCTGCGGTAGTACCTCCCTTTTCAATGATTTTGTCAATCGCTTCATCAGTTGGTTGAATATTGCGGTTAGATAAGGCTTTTGCTATACGTTCGCGTTGCTGTACGTCACTCATAGTGGAACTCCGTTCTTTTTAATGTATTCCTTTGCCACTGCCCGATTACCGTAGGTTTGCACAATTTGTCTGTAATACCAGAGAAATTTTACTGCCTCTATCTGGTAAATCCAATTACGCTTGCTACCCACCTGTAAGGGGCAGTCTTCAATTGCTATTTCTCCAGCCTCAATTAGAGCTTTGATGTCTGCTACGTCTCTCGTTAAAGAGTTTGATCCTTTCTGAAAGCATGACTCAAACAAAGATAGGACTTGCTTGCGAGTCCAATAGCAAATTGGCTCTAACTCTTCTGGAAAAGGTTCCCACTCCATTCGTGGTGATTACTAAGTGATTACTATTTTTAAGTGATGAGTATTAGTTGATTAATAATCGTCTATTGCTCATGTAAACTATTCAAGCATGGCTTTTTGTTGGGTGCAACCTACACAGTCTCACAATTATTCTTGAGTAATAGCTTCCAGGAAAAAGCGCAGCTTTGCGTTAGCGCCAGCTTTGCTTTGCAATAGCAAACGACAGTGTTTCGGCTAAGAGCCGAGATGAATGCGAAGCACAACCTTCTTAGAAAAGCAATCTAAATGCTAGTTTTCTTGTGCAACATTTAAGATGAAACAGTCCACTAAACTATATCAAACAGCAACTAAAAAACCCCTAGCATTACTGCTAAGGGACTGGCACACATAAGGCAAGCATTCTTAATATTTTGTGGAGTAGGTGGGCAATTATTTAATCATTAATCAATCACTTCCAAGTAGGCCATAGGTAAGATAGCCTCCCCCCCATTATCTAGTTCCAATCGAACCTCTCCCTTTGCTAGTTCTGAAACGATAATCCCTGTTTTGCCCTCAAGGTCTTTCTGGTGTTTTTGAACTCGCTTAATTCTGTAGCGTAATTGGTTTGTGGGGTGGCCTTCTGCTCGATTGCCTTCCGGCACAGCGAAGTTATCATTTTGGTCACGATGGTTCTCCGAACCGCTATCGCGAACATCAAGTTTCCCTCTTTTTTTCAGAGCCTCAAAAATCAGCACAGAAATCATATTGGCCAAGCTTCTTTGCTCTGTGTTGGCCATATCATCTAAAATTTCTCTTATTTCTGGGTCTACATAAATGCTGATACGACTCAGCTTTGTGGGCATTTCAAAAAAATTATTCATTACTTATTGACATCCTACCTTATAACGATGTAAGTTACATAAGTAAAGAACAGTACATCACTGTGATGAACTTATTTTATTGTACTACATTATATTATTTTGCATTTGGTACATCACCGTGATGAACTTAACTCAAAAAAAACGGAATAGTTAAGAAGATGAGATGTTTTAACTACCCCTTGCTTGCCTAAGTCAAAGTCCCACTTAAACTTAGGAAAAAAATTTTCTAAGCCCTATTTATTTACTTAGTACCATGAGTGTAATTGAATGCCCTAAGCTTGTCTATCCACAGAGAATAATTCTCAGCGAAATAAATGAATACAACGTGGATGATTTCTGTCCCACGCTGCATCCAATGGAACTATTGAGAAAATACCCTATAAAACGGGCAATAATTGCCAAATTTCTCGGATTATCGCCCAAAACTATCAATTCTTACGCCTGTGGATTACGCCAAAACCCTACTCTCCCAGTCCAGAGACTATCCGCAGAGTTGATGGAGAAATGGTCTCAATCCACCCCAACAATATGATATTCGAGGGTTTCACACAGACGACAGTCTGTACCAAACACGGTGACAAGGCCGTATTCGGAGACAGTGGCAATCTTCTCCCGTCTCCACTCATCAACCCAATGATAGCCCTGGGTTTCAAACTGATGGATAAATTTATCTGCCACCAGATGCTTCATCATTTTTTCCATCGAATCCCCATTCCACATAGAAGTACAAGAGCTGCCAATTACTTTACTTGGAGTTTTCAGGCGGTTAACTTCTATTGCCTTGGCATTCATCCAAATCACCTTCTGAGTCACCATCTCAGTTAGGTAACACGGATGAGTCCGCTGGTAGAGTTCGTTCAAATCTAGATCTAATTCGGGAATTATTAGGTTTTGAGACTGTTGAGTCATAGACAATATCGGTGTGGAATTTCCTTGTGATGGTGATGGTATTTCTGATAATTTTCTTAGGCCATAAGTCGCTCCTACCTAGGTTAATCTAACCTCTCCCCAGATGTTAGCCACAGCTTCTAGCCAAGACTCGCATTGGCTATAGGCTGCCATCGCATCTTCTCGCCCTAGATTTGGGGGTGCAATGAACACAATACCCTGATTTGACAGCACCCCTTCTTGCCAACCATCAAGGCATTTCGGTCTCGGTAAATTCTTCTCCTCTTTCATCTGCAGTTCTTTCTTCAGTTACAAGACTTTTGTCCTGAGTAGACCTGGCCTGTTGTAGCAGACGTTGGTCATAGCCGAAAAAATCACACAGCACACTTAACTCTAAGTCTGATAGCTCTTCTCCCGATAAGGTTTTGAGCAGAGGAGATTTGATGACTATTGGCAAGGTGATATCTAGTTTGGAGCGTTCCTCATCTAGTTCACTTTGTAGCTCGGCTATCCGTTGGGCGGATGCTTGTTTTTCCTCTGTGAGTCGCTTTTGGTAGTGAGCCATTGCCTCTACCCACAGTTGATTTTTCTCGTCTTCGAGCATCATCCGCTCAATTAAAACGGATGCGAGGGAGGAAACATTTCGCCCCTCCTTGTGGGCTCTTTCTTCCAGCTTCTTGTAGACGCCCTTGGGCAAAGAAATGGACAATCGGTTGCTATCAGCCATAAGTCGTTTCAGTTATCAGTTATCAGTTAGCCTCCTGCGGAGGAACTTCGTTAACAGTTATCAGTACCCACCGCCGCTTTTCATTCCCTTGAAGGGGAAAGCTATTGACCTTATTTTTTGGTCATAAGTTAAAAGTTGTTGGTGATTTTGGGCCAAGTTTTCAGGAAATAATTGATGTAAATATGCGCTATTATTACAGCGATTTTTACATTCAAATAACTATAAGCAAAAATGCTTGATTTGTGAAGGTTATGGTGCTAGATTTAGAGCTGAAGTCATAAGTCTGAATTTAGAAGTCAGAAGTTAAATTCTTTCTGTGCAAGAATGTCCGTTTTTAGGCCATATTGTACTACACCAATAGGGCGGGGATATTTATAAATGTTCACTCCTCTCCCATCTATCTAACTTATGACTTCTGACTTAAGTTTCTACCTCCAAAAAAAAATGGGCAGTTGGTAGCTGTCCACTGTTTAATGTGATGTTCAAAGTTAATCAAAAAATTTGGTGTTTCGCTGCGCGACATGAAGCGCGTAAGCGGACGGTCTATCTCAGGAGACAAAAACACAATTATCTAGTGAGATGATAACAAGATGAATACAAAGAATCTCAAAGCTAAAGTGAATCAATTCCTTTGCTTTTTAGGATATACATCAAATGATAACATATATTTCCGCGCTTTTAAAGAGGAAAATGGCAAAAATTTGGCTAAAAAGACTAACTATAGCCTAGAGTTAATTAACTACAAAGAATTATTGCAATGGGAAAGTTTTGGTTATGGTATCTACATTGTAGTTAATGGCGGGGGTAATACTGACGCTGATGTGACAGCAGGAAAAGCTATATTCTATGAGCATGATAATTTACCCAAAGACCAACAACTAATACTTTGGCAAAATTTAGGTTTGCCAGAACCAACAATACAAGTTGATACGGGTGGTAAATCAATTCACAGTTATTGGGTATTTAATGAAGGGATACCCATAGATAAGTGGAAGGAACTGCAAGCAGACTTATTAGAATATGCTGATGGCGATCGCTCTATCAAGAATCCTTCACGAGTAATGCGAGTGCCTGGGTTTAAGCATCAGAAGTCTGGAAAGGTAGCGGAAATAGTTAGTAGTAGGGGTAATAAGTATAGCTATCAGGAACTACGAAGTACAATACCTCGACAGAAAGAACCTACCCTTAACTTTGATGGTGCTACCCGCCGTCGGGAGGATGAACAAACAATTCAACTCAATACACCTCCTCTGGCAATATTCTTAACTAAGGATGACAGAGACCTAATTGAAAGGGGTGTAAGTCAAGGAGGTAGAAACAATGCTGGTGCAAAGCTTGCCAGAAACTTAATTGGCACTGCACAAAGACTTAATTATCTGGGAATTAACTACACCGATACACCACAAGCACTTTTTGAAGATTATTGTAGTCGATGCAGCCCACCTATTAATAGTAAGGAGGCGCAACAGATTTGGAAATCAGCCCAAAAAGGCAACCCCACCGCTTCTCTTACAGACGATGCTATAGAAAATTGCCTGAAAGCGTGGCAGAAAAATCAGCATTACAGCAGAAATAGTAGCAATAGTGACTATGGTAAGGAAACTTCACCACCTCATCAGGGTAATAGTCAAATTAAAGGCGTAATTCCCCCAAAGAAATGGGATCAACTCAAAGTTTTGGGAGAGATTATCAAGCTGGCAGAGCAACGCCCCAGAAAAAGCAGACTCACCATTGAGCTTAAGCAACTTTCTCTTGATAGTGGGTGGGATATTCGTTCATTAAAGGAAGTTTATGAAAGAACGATTGAGGATTTCGACGCAGATGCCGAACTACCAGACGATGAAAAGGAATTTTCGGAAATTCTCTCAGCTAATGTTAAGTTAAAATGTCATGCCATGTTACCACAAGAGTTACACCCAGTCCTTACATTTGCAGATAACTTAGGAGTTCCTTACGAACCAACTTTAGTTGCTTTGGAAGCAGCAGCAGCTTCATTAATTGACCCCGATACTAAAATTATTGGACGTGAGTGCAGCAACTATGACCAGAATGCTACTATTTTTTCTGCTATTGTGGGAGAGCCAGCATCTAGGAAGTCTCCTTTAATTCAAGCGATCGCCCGAAAGCCTTTGTCCAAAATGCAGGAAAAAGCTACAGAATTATACGATCGGCAGAAAATTGATTATGAGAGAGACTTAGCAGATTGGGAGGCATCAGATAAATCTACTAGGGGTGACAAACCTCAAGAGCCAAAGCTACGGGTGTTTAGCACTGGAGACTATACTCCTGAAGGGATGAGAGAACTAGCCCAACATAATCCCAAGATTTTGAGATGCTTCGATGAGTTGGCTAAGGAGCAAAAGTCTCAAGGTCAGTATAAAGGAGGAAAGGGTGGGGACGCTCAGTTGCTCTTAGAGTCTTATGATGGCCTTATGGATACTGTCGTTCGTAGAGGTAAGATTTATCCCGGTGGTGTAGTAAATCAATGTTTGTTGGGAGGGATTCAACCTGAAGTTTTGTCTGAAATTATCTCTAGCTCAGACCCCACAGGGCTTTTCGCTAGATACAATATCGCCACTTTACCAAACATTCCTCACTATTGGGACGATGATAATGAAGTAGGCATGGACATTACGCCTCTGTTGGTTGATACCTACGAAAGCATAAACCGTTTGCCTGCTTTTACTTTCAAGCTTTCCCCAGATGCCTACCAGCTATTCAAGTCTTGTCATAATCACGCCGAAAGCCAAAAGGCTAAAGCCGATCGCCCAGCGATGATTTACCAGTACGGGAAAATGTCAGGGAAAATTTTGCGGTGGGCAATGCTGTATCATGTTCTCCACGCTGTTTGTCAAGGTCACCAGCCTTCAGAAATCGTTGAGAAAAAATTCGTTCAAATTGCTAAGGAACGGGCAATTTACCAAATGTCTCAGGTTCGTGGATTGCTGTCTATTATGGATGATTCTGGGCCGAGTAAAATGTTTCAGCTATATCAGTATGCTCTGAGGAAAGGAGAACCAATTACGCCCAGGGATGCTGTATATAAGACTAAGAAGGCCAAGGATAGAGGTGAGGCTATTGATTTTTTTCGCCGATTGGAGGAGATGGGATGGGGCCGAACAATAACCACTCCAAGGACAATTAAGTTTGAAGCTTTTGAGGAAAGAAGGGTATCAGACCCATCAACTACTGTCCAAGTTGTAACTAAGATATCTGAATCCGGTGACAGTTTACCAAAAGCAGTCACAGTATTTACTTCGGAGGTAGAAACTCAAATTAACACTACTACCAGTGACAGAAGGCAAACCACAGTTCTGGAGAGGGATACAGAGCAAGCGGTCACTACTCTAACCGATACTTCACAGAGGGTTTCAAAAATAGTTGATGACCTTAGAAACTGTGACAGAGAAATATTTATGAAACTCTGTGATAAGTATGGAAAAGATGAACTTCAGCAAGCTTGCCAAATCCTCGAAAGTTCTAATGACGAGGAAGATAAAAAGCAATTTCAGAAAATTAAGTTTTGGGCTTACGAGAGACAGCTTGGTGGAGAGTTAAAGGTTGGTTATTTAATTAAGTTGAAGGGTGGTGACGACTCTAGTTTCAATACCTGGGAAATTAAGAGCGTGGAGAGCAATCACTTGTGGGTTGAAAGAACTGGCTATAAGGTTAAGCCAGAAACTAGAAGGGTTAAGTTTAGAGATGTAGAGAAGATTTACACAAAATCTTGATTATTGGACATAATTTAATCTCCTTAGTCTCAGAATGTTAATTTTTATTAAAGCTAGGTTGATAAAATTTCATACTATTAAAAGTCCATTCTCAGTCCATTTTCTAGTGAAAAATAAGGCTAAAAGGTTGAAAATTCGTTGATTTTTGAATGGGTGGTACTGGATTTAACCAGTGACATCCTGCTTGTCAATCTGGGGAATATCGCTGAATCAGCTTTTGACTCTTAGTACCTAATTGAGTTGGGAAAGATGCTCTAGAGGCTGGTGATAGACTCCAGCATTCTATAAGCTTTGACTACTTTTGACTATCCTTGACTATAGTAGTCAAACAATAGTCAAACAGCTTCAAAAACTTAATTCTGTATGCTGGGTTTTAATGGCCGTTAATTGGCTGAAACCCCTTGCTAGTGAACGGAGAGGGTGGGATTCGAACCCACGGAGACTTTCACCTCACTCGATTTCAAGTCGAGCGCATTCGACCACTCTGCCACCTCTCCCTAATAAGTCAAAATTCAAAATTCAAAAGTCAAAAGTGATTTTGGAGTTTTGACCAAACAAGCTGGGACGCTTGTAATGTTTTGACAATTATTTATTATAGCACCTATGCAGACTCAAAAACAAGTTTTTGTTGGGAATATAAAAATTCTTCAGAAATTATCTGCAAATTTTGGCCCAACCAAACCAACGCAACTTGAGAAACAAAACCTGCTTTCATGGAAACAATAGAGAAATTGCGCTTTTTCTGACCTTCTGTTTCAATAATGCGTGGCACTCTTGCTGCATTAAAATATAAAGTCCCTTCACTGTCCACATCAATACATTTACGCAACCGCTCCTGAGTATGTCGCAACCTATGGTGCATGTGGCCAAAAGTAACTAGAGAAATTTTCTTACCCAACTTACGAGATTGTATTATTGCATTAGTAAAGTCTGGATCGCCAAAATCTCCGCCTATAGGTTTCCAGTCTCGCCCCACCGGGTCTTCAGGAGCGTCTCCCAAACCAGTTGGCCCATTATGGCCAAGAAAAATCACATTTTCATATCTTGCATTCTCTACAGCTTGCATCATTAAATCAGTAGATTCCTCAAAACTATTGACCCCAAACCGTTCCCGATAAAAATTGTCATGTTTCCATTCTGGACCGCCCCAACTAAAAGGGCGAGTCCCCACAACTGTCAAGGCCAACTCTGGGAAGTCCAGACTACTATAACCTACATGAGCCTCTCCAAGTAAGTCTATTTGTTGCTGGACTCTATCTTCTTGAGTTCGGTCATAAGGACATTTGCTTCTTCCCCAGTCTGTAGCTGTATACCATGCATCGTGATTACCAAAAACTGCCGCTTTAGGTATATCAAGAGTGGCGATCGCTCGAACCACTTCTACTGCTTCATTACCAAAGTCTCCCACAAATAGTACCAAATCAACTCCCAGATGCTTGAGGGCTATTTCATCTTCCAATTCCCACTGACCGTGAACATCTCCGATAACGGCAATTTTAATCAATTTATCTTGATTATTGGTCATGTTTACTGTCATATTTACTTTTTTTTCCTAAAATTGTTTTCGACTTATTTATTATTAATTACAAATATTCAGTATACTAAATCTTATGATTTAATCAAATTATTTGCAATTTTTAAGGCTTTATCTCAAAGAAAACCATCTAATTAATATTTTATTTTAAGCACCTAAATTAGTATATTAGAGTTAAGCATACTATACACTATATCATAATGAATAATCAACAGCTAATTATTTTTACTCGCTATCCAGAACCAGGAAAAACTAAAACACGATTAATACCTGCTTTGGGGGCAGAAGGTGCAGCAAATCTACAATTTCAGATGACTGAAACAACAATCACAAAAGCTAATAAATTAGCTAATATGATGTCATTATCTATTGAAATTAGATTTGCTGGTGGAGATTTGCAATTAATGAAAAACTGGTTAGGTTCTGATTTAAAATATCAAGAACAAGGTGCGGGAGATTTAGGTGAACGTATAACAAGAGCATTTGAATCCGCTTTTGATCGGGAGATGAAATCTGTAGTAATTATTGGTACAGATTGCCTCAGTTTAACTCCTGAAATTATGTTACAAGCTTTTGCTAAACTAACTCAATCAGATATGATAATTGGTCCAGCAATAGATGGAGGTTATTATCTAATTGGTCTCAAAAAAATTATCCCAGAATTATTTCAAGGAATTAATTGGGGAACTTCTGTTGTCTTGTCAAAAACTGTAGCGATCGCTCAAAATATTAATTTAGCTATTGACTATTTACCCGAACTTTCTGATATTGACCGTCCAGAAGACTTGGAAAAATTACAATTTTAAATTAATCAATAGACATCTCCAAAAATTAAAAATAAAATCAATTCAAGACATGAAATAAACAATTTAATTCCCTATTCCCTATTCCCTATTCCCTATTCCCTGACTTCTGCAAGAAGTCTGATACATATCTAATTTTCATCTGCTTTTAAATTTCACCCTATTCAATGGGAAAAAATATAAATTTTCCATCCCTTACCAAAAAATTGATGAGCGGTATTTCAATTATTATTCCCGTGTTAAATGAAGTTAGTACAATCGCCCAAACTATTTCCACAGCTCAAACAGGAAAAGATATAGAAATAATAGTAGTTGACGGTGGCAGTAATGATGGTACAACTGAACTTGTTAAATCTTTAGATATTAAACTTATTTATTCTCTTGCTGGTCGTAGTATTCAAATGAATTGTGGAGCCAAAGCAGCAACAGGAAATATTCTTTTATTTCTACATGGAGATACATTTTTACCATTAAAATTTGACCAATTATTAAGAGAAATTCTAGCCAAACCGAACATTATTGCAGGTGCGTTTGAATTAGGTATTAGAGGAAGAAAAAGAAATTTACGAATAGTTGAGAAAATGGTAAATTGGCGATCGCGTTATTTACAAATGCCTTATGGAGACCAAGGAATTTTTCTCCCAGCTAAAATATTTCAAGAAATTGGTGGTTTCCCAGAAATACCAATTATGGAAGATTTTGAATTGATCCGAAAGTTAAGGAAAAGAGGGCGAATTGCAATTGTATCAAAACCAGTATTAACTTCTGGCCGTCGGTGGCAAAAATTAGGAATATTTAAAACTACTCTCATTAATCAAGTAGTAATCATTGCTTACTTACTTGGAGTCTCTCCAAAGATATTAGCGCAATGGTATCGTAGCTATTTTAAGTAGGAATACGGTAGTGACGTTCTCCCACCGTTAACCGCCAGGGGTATAACGGGGGCTTCTCTTCGCAGTTGGTATAATACAGATAATAGAGTTGTTGGGAAATAACTTAGATGAGCGAAAAATGAAAACTTAAACTAATTTCAGTGGTTCAAAAGCAACATTATTAGTTTCATCGGACTCAGTTATTTTTTTGCCAGGGTCAACTTGAGCAGCAAGGTAATAATCTCCTACTGGAGTGTCAGCAGGAATTCCGCCACTATCAGTTATTACCCATTCTTCTCCCGGTGCTAAATCAGGTGTATTGCTGATTCGCCCCCCTGGGAGCAAAACATCTTCATTATAATTAGCTGAAAAGATAGCAAAGCCATCTGGAACTTCGGTGTCACTAGAGAGAATTAGATCTACCATGTAACCGTACGAAAAAAACTGTAGAAAATCGTAACAGCTTTTATCTTGATATTGGATTAACCAATATTGGCGCTCTCGGCACAGCTCACTATTCCCTCGGCAGTAAATGCCCCTGGGAATTTCTTTCTAATTATCTGAAGACTACCATTAACGTCGGCATTAATTACTTTACCTGTTGCACTTCTGAATAAACCACGTTTGACTCGCTTGCCTACATAGAATTCAATAGCATATTGGTTTTTCTAGATCGATAGCAGATGTTTTACTGGTGTAACTTTCTTCGGTTTCAATAACTTTAATACCAACCAGTTGACATTTATAAGTTATCTGTTGAATTAACAATTAAGTGCGGTATTTGGGTAAAGTTTTGATTGTTTTTTTTGCCGATATTTGCACTTTGTTTCCAGTTATCATTTTTTCCTATGACTACAGTACCAATATTATTTGTGGTTAAATACTCAAGCACTAAGAGCTGATTCATAAAGAGAATCTAAAGAAAGTTGCTCCTAGTCAAATGAGGTGTTATTGTTGAGTATAGTTGCTCCATATTATAACTAATGAGTCGTCTACCTGCGATCGCTAACCCTAAACGTCAACCATACCCAAGCGACCTGAGTGATTCGTATGGGGGAGATACTCAAGCCTCTGCTACCTAAGCCTAAAGGCTTTGGGCATCCTGTTC
>NZ_JAAHGT010000829.1 GCF_010672385.1 Okeania sp. SIO2F4 | reverse complement strand
AAAGTCTCTAAATATTGGTAATTAGTTAGTGATAATTAGTCTATGTTTTTAAATTATATTTTGTTCGGATATTCAGTTATAAATAAAATTAAAATCAACTTAATTGAGACTAACAATGATTAGAATCCCTACTCTTCTCTCTATTGCAAGAGCACCTATTCTTTATTCCCTGTAACCAGTTATTTATAAGTATTCAACCGAAAATAATATTATACCTTAACATTCATCCTGAAAAACAGCCCCACGTTTAATTAATTCATGCTTCATTTCCTCAGAAATTCCCAGATTATTACCAAATACCGCACCATCTAACTCTGCACCTTCTAGGTTTATTTTTCTTAAATCAGCCCCCAATAACCTCGCATTTTTCAAGTTAGCATTCATCAGATTTGCCATCATTAATTTGGCATTTGATAATTCCGCATCACACAATTGGGTTTTTATCAGTTTAGCTTGATTCAATAAGGCACCTGTCATAATAGAATTAAATAATAAAGTATTGTTCAGGTTAGCCCCTTGCATATTCGCATTATATAAATTTGCTTTAATCAAATTAATATCTGCTAGATTAGCATTAGTTAATTTAATATTAGTGAGATTAGCATTGCTGAGATTAGCATATCTGAGGTTAGCATATTCTAGATTAGCATTCGTTAAATTAGCAGTACCTATATTCGCACCCTTAAGATCGGCATTTTCCAGATTAACCCCACTTAAATTTCTCCCATAAGCAGCATGATTAACAATATCCCAAACAAGATACCACTTTTCATCTAATTCTGTTCCATGATTAATTTTTACCCCTCTTAAATTAACATGATTTAAGTTAGTACCCCTCAACTTTGTGTTATGAAGATTAGCATCACTAAAATTAGTACAATAAAGATTAGTACCTTCAAGATTAGCACCTTCAAGATTAGCTCGGTTTAATTGACCTCTAATAAGGTTAACATTAGATAAATTAGCGTCTTTGAGATTAGCATCTTTAAGACTAACATCTGTCAAATTGGCTTGACTAAAATTAGCACCTATAAGATTAGCTTCGTTGAGGTTAGCATCATTAAGTTTCGCATAACTCAAGTTGGCATTTGTGAGATTACTATTTCTCAGATTAGCACGAGTTAAATTAGCATTAGTTAGATTAATTTCAATTAACTTTGAATGTGTAATCTCACTACGCCATAGATTAGCACCTTCTAGGTTAGCACCCTCTAGGTTAGCACCCCTAAAACTGGCGCCTCTGAGGTCTGCACCTTTAAAATTTACCTTGCTAAAGTTAGCAAACCACATTATTGCCCCACTTACATTAGCATGACTCAAATCGCTATTACTAAAGTTAGTTCTTTTCAGATTAGCGCACAGTAAATAAGCACTCCTTAGAATAGCGTCACTCAAATTAATATCATCTAGATCGCTCAGACTTAGGTCAGCATACTCAAGATTTACACCAGCAAAATTGTTAGTTAATTTTTGACTGGTGGTTTCATCAGCATCATTTATTGCTTGATTTTTTGTACCTTGAATTAGTTTCTGTAGTTTCTCAAGTGATTTTTGGTTAGCCATATATACTTATATCTTTAATGTTTGAAATTTTAAGATGTTATTTTAAGCCAATCATTAAAATTAATTTAGTCCTGTATAATTCAGAATAATTACGCTTCTACTAATATAATCATCGCCAATAATTATTATAAAACAGGAATTTAGATAAAATCTGAAGAAATAGGCAAGTAAAATTCCAATTAAAAGAAATGAAAACAATAAATTTTGACTTGTTCTCTGGCGCACCTAACTTGATTTTTGACTATTTACTAACTTATATTTACTCTGTCTTTTCTCAAATTACCGAGAGTATGAATAGAAAAATATCAACAGGAAAATAAAGTAAATAAATTGGTAATTAATTAATTTGTCTCTGACTAAGTATCCTCAAAAACTGCCCCACGGCTAATTAAATCTTGCTTCATTTCCTCAGATAAACCAGCATCATGCCATAACCTAGCATTCTCTACTTTTGTATTCTGAAAATTAGCTCCTGTTAAATTTGTTAATGCTAATCCAGCTTGAGTTAAATCAGCATCACTCAAATTAGCACCACTTAAATTCGCATCACTTAAATTTGCATTACTTAAATTCGCATTACTTAAATTCGCATTACTTAAATTAGCACCACTTAAATTAGCCAAAGCTAAACTAACAAGGTGCAAGTTTGCATCAGTTAGATTGGCATTACTTAACAACGCACCACTCAAATCTGCACCACCCAAATTTACTTTACTAAGATTAGCTTCACTTAAATCTGCATCACTTAAATCTGAACCCCGTAGGTAAGCACCATGTAAATTTGCTCCACTCAAATCAACACCACATAAACTAACCCCTAATAATTTAGCACCAGCAAAATCTTCAGCAGGATTTAGACCAGCAATATTCGCTAACTCCAATAAATCTTCTGTATTTGCCTCAACCACATTTTTGCTCATTATTCTAAACTCTGAAAAATCACATCCAGCAGCAGTTGCAGATAACATTAAACCTTGCAACTCCTCTGGAGATTTATATTGTAATGACTCAGAAGTTAACTCAGAGCTAAAATTCTGCGATCGCAACCAAAGCACCAATTTTATTTCCAACACAGCTAGTCGGTTGGGGCTAATATTATGAGGCCATAATCCTTCAATACCAGTCATAGAGTCAAAAATTTCATCAGCTATATTTTTAACTGTTATACCAGTTTTCTCTCCCAGAAAATTAGTTTTAACTTATTTTTCGGTGTTCTTGAATCTTAGGAGTCAGGAGTCAAGACTCAGGAGTCAGGAGTCAGGAGTTAGAATTAAGTTTTTCTCAATTGAAAATTCATACCAGGGGTAATAAATTTTTACTACAAATAAGGAATTTTGAAGATCCCTATTTCCTTCCTTATATAAACTTCTGAATATGATTGAGCAATAAAATTTACAATTTTTCTGTTTTTTCTTCCCTCTTCCTTTGTTTTAGTGTCATACCTAAAATCAGCAATGCTTATAAAAATCATTGATTCTCGCCACCTCCCCCCTTTGAAGACGAAATGTTTTTAAAGGGTTGCTCACGTATCCCAGTGACAAAAACAACTTCTGACTTCTAACTTCTAACTTCTGAGTTATGACTTCGTTAACTTTGCTACTCTCAAACCTCAAAAAATGCACCTCTCGCCACCAACTCCTGTCTCTTATTTTCAGAAATACCCTGATTTTCCGCAAATATAGCCTTCTCCAAAATTGCCTCTTTTAAATCTGCTTGTTTTAAATTAGCGCCTCGTAAATTAGCCCCACTTAAATTAACTCTACTCAGGTCTGCATTTTCCAAAGAAGCATTACTTAAATCAACATTAACCAATTTAGCATTAGGCAGATAAGCACTACTCAAGTCAGCACCACAGAGATTAGCGTTACTCAGATCCGCACGAGGTAATTTTGTCCGTAAATCTGCACCTGCAAGATTAGCCCCTAAAAGTTTAGCATCTCGCAGATTAGTATTACAGAGATTAGCTTGACTTAAGTTAGCACCACTAAGATTAGCCCCACTCAGGTCAGCCAGGGTTAAGTTAGCATTACTAAAATTAGTCTTTTGTAAGTTTGCCCCAACAAAATTAGTATATTGGAGGTCTATACCACTTAAATCACTACCTGCAAAATCTTCCGTAAAATTTAGAGCCACAGTTTGAGCAATTTCTGTAAAGTTATTGCCAAATTGTTTTGATAATAATTCTTTGGCGATCGCTATCTGCTGCTGTTTCAATTCTTCTACTTTTCTTCTATCCTCCATTGATTCGTATACTAATCTCAGATTAAATAAAGCATTTCCTTGGCTAATATAATTATCTATTTTTTTCGCAATAGCTAATTGTCGTTGATAATATTGTTTAGCCAGGGAGAATTCTTCCAAGGCATGATAAGCTATTCCTAAACTTGAGCAGGCTTCTTGGATGGCAAATTCGTCTAGGGTTTCTTCAGCGATCGCTAAATGTTGTTGTTGATATTTAATTGCTTGTTGATAATTTTCTAGAGAATAATAAGCATTCCCTAAATTTCCTAATGCTTTTGCTTCTCCTTCTCTGTCTTGAATTTCTCTGGCAATATTTAAGTGTTGCTGATAAGATTCTATAGCTAACTGATAATTTGATAGTGCTTCATAAGCCACTCCAATATTTCCTAAAGCTGCACCTTGTTTACGACGGTTAGAAATTTTTTGATAGATAGTTAGTGCTTGTTGCCAATACTCCAAAGCTGATTCAAATTGATTATTTTGATATTGATAAATTCCTTGTTTCACTAACTTGTCTGCTATTTCATTCATAAAGTTTTCAGTTTACTTAAAAGCACACAGTATACTATTTTAATTTAACTTTAGGTA
>NZ_JAAHGT010000828.1 GCF_010672385.1 Okeania sp. SIO2F4 | reverse complement strand
CCAGAACTTCGAAGGCGTTGTGATCGCACGTTCGAACCGCGGCATGGGCTCCAACTTCACCGTGCGCAAGATCAGCTTCGGCGAAGGCGTGGATCGCGTGTTCCCGCTGTACTCGCCGATCGTCGACAGCATCACCGTGGTCCGCCGCGGCGTCGTGCGTCGCGCGAAGCTGTACTATCTGAAGTGGTCTAAGCCACTTTGGACAATACCATTGTTTATTGCTTCTGCGACACCAGGATTAGTATCTAAATAGAAGTTTTCGTCAAATAGGTCAATAATTTCTAGCATGAGTAATTTCAGTTATCAGTTATCAGTTATCAGTACCGACCGTTGAAGTCAGAGACTCGAAATACTGAAGTTTATTTTTTTTATCCCCTTAAGAGAGGAGGGTTTTTAGTTATTTATGCACAATTCTTTTCTTTTGGCAAGTCTTTGTATTTTATTGCTTTTGGAGTAGTAATAATTGAAGAAAATTTCTGGGCGATCGCTATTCCAGATACTAAATTTTGGATTTCAGATTCCTCCTATAACTCCCCTAAAACCACATCCTCATAAATTAAATCTATAGGAGATGCAAAATTAACACTTTTCAACTCAATATTATCCCCTTCCATATAAGAATCAAGCTCCCACACTCCTTTTTCATTCAATCTAAAACATTCAAGCATCATTTCATCACCACTCACCTTTGCTATTTTCATTCCAAGGTAAACTGTCAAGATAATTATCTGTTAAAAATACAGAAAGCTTTTCTATAACGAGAGTTTTTTGTGTAGATTCAATACAAGTACCAAAAATAAAAATTCGGTCTCTGTTTTGGGGAATACCAAAATTTATAGGGTTAATGATTCGCCATTCAAGAAAATAGTCTAAGGAAGCAAGAGCATTTAAAATAATTCGGAAATGATGCCCTTTTTCCATAGTCAAGATTCTTTTGACATTTTCTAATAAAAAATATTTGGGCTTTTTAGCTTGGATTATTTCAACAATTCGTTCAAAAAGTGTTTCCCTGACTCTATCTCTAATTCCCATTTTTTTTCCCGCTTGACTAAATGGTTGACAAGAAAATCCTGCCGTTAAAAAATCGTGTTCTGGAATTTCTGATAAATTAATTTTATTAATATCGTCTAATACTATTGAGCCACTACCAAAATTACTTTGATCAACTTCAGAACAAAGTTCGCTAATATTATTAGCCCAAATAATGTCAATATTTGCAGCTTTCATTCCCAAACGAAAACCACCTATTATTATTTCCTTTAAGTGGAATTTTAGTCAGCAGTTTTTTTGTAAAAAAAAATTATTTTATTTGAAGTTAGACCAGTAGGGTGCGTTAGGCGCTAGCCGTAACGCACCACTATATACATTCAAAAATTAGATCAGGAATTTATTGTCAAGTATCTGGGTCGGTTAAGCTTTCCTAAAAAATGGTGCGTTACGCTTCGCTAACACACCCTACTACTAAGTGATAACTATGGCTTTTAGTTTGTTAGTTTGAGTCAATTTATTATTTCCTTTGAGTGATTGGTTTTTGATTTTGAGTATTGGTCTGCAAATACAGTTTTAGCAAAGGTTGAATTGTAAACAAAGCATCACTTGAGTTTTCGATTTTTTCAATTAATGACCGTCTTTCTAAAGATTGAATTGCCGCCAAAATATCAGAAATAGATATTTCCATATTTTCTACTAAATTAAACATAGAAACGGGTTCTGATTCATTACAAATCTGAAAAATAACTTGTTTTTCAAAATCAGACAAACGCTGAAACTGTTGCCTTAACCCACTCGTCAAATCTTCACTCAAAAACAGACAATCATATTTTAAATATTCAGCAACTCTGCCATTAAATAAACTACTAATCATCCTAGAAACAATTTTTAACCATAATGGGTTGCCTCCATAATTATTAATCAAAACTGACCATTTATCCTCATCCAATAAACCATTTTCTCGGAAGATTTCAAATCCAGCTTTACCTAAACCATTCAACTTGAAACAACGCACGGGTAAATTTTCACCAGCTAAACTACTAATCTCCAGAGGTGGTTCCCAACTATTTAATATCAAACAACTTTTATGAGATAACTCTCCTACCAGTTTAAACAACAAACTATAATCTTCATATTCTGGTTGATAATTACCTGCTAACTTCCCACCATTTAATATCATTTGTAAATCATCTAATACGATAAGACAACGGTACTTTTGTAAGTATTCTAAGAGTAGGGATAATCTATCATCATTCGTAGTTGGTAACTCAGTTTCTGGTTGGTTAGATAGAAACTTAATTAAGTATTTGAGAGTGGTTTGTAGAGATGGAGAAGTGCTGAGACTGCGCCAGATAATGTATTGAAATTTGTGTTTAATATTTGCCAATAGGTGGATAGATAAGGCTGTTTTTCCTATCCCACTTATTCCCAAAACTGCCAGTAAACGACATTTATCTTCGAGGATATATTTTTCTAAGATATTTAGTTCGGTGTAGCGATCGTAAAAAGATTTGGCTTCAGGTGCATTAGTTAAGTCTATTCGTATCGGCGGTTTTGTTGTTTTTTGAGTAGAAGTTTGCTGAGGTTGTGGCGGTGGTGAAACTGTTGGAGAATGTACATTATCTGTACAAAGATTAACATTACCAATATGTACAGAGTCTTGCAAAAAGTATGAGGAAACGTTGGCAAACTGCGACCTTTCTAATGTAGCTTTCAAATTAGATTTATTCAGGCGTTCCCCCAAGGTTTCTGACAGTGTTTTCCACAAGTCAGAGGCTACCTTTTTAACATGGGTTTCAGTACAATTACAGTTATTAGCTATCTCTGCGTATTTTTGACTATTCCAAACACCTTTTAAGATATCTTGTTGCAGACTATTTAAGTGTTTTCCCGTCTTGACAAATACCAGTTCATCAGCAAGTTTTAAGACCTCTTCAACATTCATTAGTCCGGTGAATATAGTGAGTTTAAGTTTATTGTCTCACCTTTTTCTACTTTTTCCTACTTTAGGGGTTAAATCCTACTTTTTGATACTAGATGAAGTAAAAATGATTGTAAAATTAGCTACCTAAAACTACTTTTTCCCTCTAGCCGAAGTAATATATTTAGTCGATAATAAAAAAAAGGGTTAAAATAGCTAATGAAATTTAGGCTCATTCGTCGAGAATATTTGATAAAAATACCCTTTTATATTTCAAGCAATTTTTATTAGTTAAAACCAGGAAAAATGAACAATAAAGACTTATCACCAGCCCAGGCAAATCTAAAAATGTCTCTCTGGCAAGTAGACGCAAATTCAATGACAAGTAGTGATATATATGTATGGTTAAATGACAGTGAATTGCCTCCGGAAGTGACTATTAGACTACACGAACTAATGACTTATACAAAGAAAGTAGGTAAAAAATTCTTTGATATAGGCAAAATTGTACTAATTAAAATTATTGAATTTGTCAAAGCGCATCCTTTTTTAATTGTAGGTGCAGGAATTGGTGTAGCAGTAGGTGCTGCTGTAGCTGCTTTAATCACTTCTATACCAATTTTAGGACAATTCTTAGCACCTGTGGCAATGGCTTTAGGAATAACTATTACTGCTGTAGGTGCATTAGCTGGTCATAGATTAGATAAATCTTTTCAAGGTGTAGGTGAAGATTTATTTGAAATTGCTCAACAGTTTTTTCAACTATTAGCTGAAGTTTTCAATACAGTTTTCCGTGAAGTTGCAATAGCTTAGATAGAAATATTAACTATAGCAATCCTAAATTAGGTTGTAATATTTTATCGTAGGGGTTGGGTCTCCAAACCCAAGCGCAAATGGGATTTGGAAACCCAACCCCTACAGTTTTTTTCACGAATCATTTCATATTATTATATTATTTAGAGGTGAATATGAGTACAACTAAAAAACCAAATAAGGAACAAATTTTAAAAGCTATTGAACAATTAGAAAAAAATCCTAATGATAAATTAGCCATTTTAGGTGATGTTGGAATTACTGGACTTGGAGCAGTTGGTGTTGGAGCAGTTGCAACAGTTGCAGGAGCAACGACAGCTCCCATACCGGTATTGACAGCATTAACTGGAGTTGGCATGGCAGTTGGTGCACCTCTAGCTTTAGTTGCTGGAGCTGCTGTTGCTGGTGGAGCTGCTGCTTATGGAATATCAAGACTGGTTAAAGGTGGCGGTTATAACCAAGGAAAACAACAAGAAATTCTCAAACGTTTGCAGGAACAAAAAATAGAAATAGAAGCTAAAGAACGAGGTTATAATGTTGGAGATAGTGACAAGACAAATTTCATTCTTTTGTTGAAAGAACCCATTAGACTTGATTTAATTAGCTCAGAAGATGCTCAGGAATTAATTAATGCTGTAGAAACAGGTCAACTACCATTAAAAGAAGAGA
>NZ_JAAHGT010000827.1 GCF_010672385.1 Okeania sp. SIO2F4 | reverse complement strand
TTGACTATCAGAAATTTATTTTCACTGAGTAGAAATTAATACAAATTTTCCTAAATTTTGACTATAGGATATTGTATAAATGTTAAATTCTGTAGCAATTTGCTTATTTATACTATAATCTTGGCTTAAAATATATACACCAGATGGGATATCCCTGGAGGTGTAATTATGTTAGTTATTTTAATGGAAAATCAGCTTGTTGATCCTCAACGAGTTTGTCAAGGTTGTTTATTAGCTAATCAAAGTGTTCAACCCCGTTGGAAAGGTGGTCAACTACGTTGTGGTCATCCAGTTCCTAAATTAGCAGATACTCAACCAGATCAGTATGAGTGTGAAATGGGTTTTCGTATTGCCAGTATAGAATAATTAGTTTTGATTTGATTAATTAAAATTTGGAGTTTTTTCAGAGTGACAAATATGATTCTCATCGCTCAGCACTTATCTACTAAATAACCAATAATTTTGGTCTAAAGCCTTGCCCTTTTAGGCTTACTTTTACTATTAAATAGAAAGTCCCAAAAAAAAGACCAAACCTTTGAGTTAGAATCCCCATTAGGGGAATATAAATAAAGATTTTAAGGCTAATTAGTGAGCTGATGTCTGCCAGTTGCTAATACTGGGAGAAACCAAGCTAGGAAAATTAACAAAGTACCACTATTCAATAAAAAAATTATTGATCGATAGTATGGTTGGGCATCATAAAATTGAGGCTAACCACCTAAACGACTTAGGAAAGCCCTGTCTCTGGCTAACTTTTGCTAGAGCAGAGGTAGTTAAGCACTCTGAAAGAATCCATAATCTCTATACTAGATACTAGAGTCTAGGAGAATCCATTGACTAGAGGGATTCTAATATGTTAATGCGCTATCCTGAATTTATATGTGTTTATATCTCACTAAATTCAGGAGTATTTTACAATGACTTGGCGCGGTTCCACAACAGTTCAAGACCGAATTTTTGCTTGTTTACCCTACCTATTACCTTTGCTGGATGGATTAGTGTATGGAAGATACTTATTTCAACAGTTTCCTCCTCTAAAACTAATTTTAATCCCTCTTGCACCTTTGTTACAGATTTACCGAGGTATACCTTTCCTTGGCTTAATAGTTTTCTTTGCTCTGTTTTTACTGGTAGTGAGAAATAATAATATATCTCATTTTATTCGTTTTAATACGATGCAGGCAATTTTGTTGGACATTGTTTTAATTTTGTGTGGTCTGATTCTATCAATACTAGGGGGGACTTTAGGAGGATTTATTCTGGAAACTCTTTCTAATATGATATTCCTGGGAATTTTAGCTTCATTTATTTACACAGTAGTTCAGTCAGCAATGGGGCGTTACGCAGAAATACCCACTATTTCTGATGCTGTTTATATGCAAGTCCGCTAAAGATTTTTGAGACTAGCACTAGGATGTTTAGCCAAAATTTTGTATGATAGAAGATCCTTGCTTCTTCTAATTCTAAGTTTTAGCAGAAGCCATGTAGTCCAAAAGGAGATTATTTCTATGAGACCATTCATTTACGAAACAATGTATATCCTGCGTCCCGATCTAACTGAAGAACAAGTAGAGCAGGCAATTACAAAATATAAGGATATGTTGCAGGAACAGGGAGCTTACGATCTAGAAATTCAACATCGTGGTAAACGTCGTTTAGCTTATGAGATAAACGATCATCGTGAAGGTACATATATTCAGATGAACTATCAAGGTCCCCCTACTCAAATAGCAGTGTTGGAAAAGGCAATGCGTTTAAGTGAAGAAGTTATTCGTTACTTAACCATTAAACAGGAAGTACCCAAAATTAGCAAAACAGATGCTCAAAATTCATCAGAACCAGTAGCAGCGTCAGTAGAATAGTAATATCTTACCGAAAAATTGGGGTAGGCGCCTCGCCCTTGTAGGGCAACTTTTTGATTTAAACCTCGCCCTTAAGGGCGGGCTCTTAAGTAGGAGAGATAGGCTATATTTTTGTCGCGGGCGGGCAGTCTGAGACATTAAACGGACGCGGAGGGAAGGGTCAGACTGCTGCATTCGGTAGCAGCACCCGATGAAACGTCAACCCACCGAAGAGCTAGGACTCAGTAAGAATCTCCGTGCCTAACCGCCGGAGAGGATGTCAAAGATTAAGTAATATCTTAAGGTTTAAGAGTTTTTGCTTAACTCAAAAATCAAGGGCAAACCTATCTTAATTTTGCTTATTTTGAAGTGCTGACTAGGCTTAGATGTGATGTTTTGAGTATGTATACTGATCGAATACTATCAAGCTTAATTCCAAAGACTTCCAGAATTTTAGATTTGTTTGCCCAGCTCAAAAATCAAAGTAAAATTGGGAATTAGGGGAAAGTTCTCCCTACTTCCCGTAATTTATAATTATCCTAATAAGTATATAGAGGGTATAGTATTTTTGACATATTCCCGACGTTGCCCTGAAGCGATAGAGTAGGATTATTCAGTCAGGGAAAACTAACCGCAGTTGTGACCGAGGTGATGTCCTCCCCCTGTGTTGATGCCGATAATAATCAAATACCTCCTACTTGTCAAGGGGAGCCAAATGTTTTATTTGTAGAGGTATCCGACTATTGACCCTTACCTTACCATCCCTCCGCTCCTTTTTAAGAGAGCGGGGGTTCCCGTCAGAGAAGTTAAAAAAGTTAAATTATATATATTAAAGAACTACTGAATAGCTAGGAGCAAAACTACAGTGAATCAGATGCAAAAGTTAAATTCCCAACAACTTCAAGTTGAAGTATCTCGTCTTAACGAAGAATTACAAATGCGAGACCAATTAATTCAACAATTGTCTCAAGAACTTTTTCGCTTGGTTAAAGGAAATACAAGTATTGTACCAACATCTGCTGTTCCTGAAGGTTACCAGTCTCAAATGCAAAGTTTAAAAGAACAGCTAAACGAAGTTGAACAACAAGTAACTTTTTATCAAGAACAAATTTCTGAACGAGATGCAGAAATATATAATTTGCGTCATTCTGTACAAGAATTAACAGACCGCTCCCAAATGTTAGAACAAGTAGTACAAGAATTACCAGAAGTGTATCGTCAAAAATTTTCCGAGCGACTTTCAGAAGTGCTCGACAAAGTTGAAATGTTGCAGAAGGAAAACCGTCAACTTCATGCAGAGCTACAAAGTGTTAGTTATCGTCTAGCAGTTAGAAATCGTCGAGCTAATGGTCTTGACTTACCTGCTTTTGGCTCTGGTCAATCTGGTTCTTCTGTGGAAATGCCCACATTTGGCAATGCTTGATTTTAGTAAATATGCTTTGAGATTAATACAAATTTCTCTATCAGCATAAGTATAAACTTCAGCTTTGAAAATAGTATTTTGATAATTTTGAGTTTTTAGGAAATACTTATTAATTACAACCCAGAAAATCAGCTCAATTGCTATTAAAATTAGCATCTGAGCCGATTATCTAAGAGACTTCCAAATAAAAAATTATCTCATTAGCTATAAAAATAAGGGATTAGGGAGTAGGGAGTAGGAAGTAGGGAGTAGGGAAGAAATTGAAAAAGTCAGGGAGTGGGGAGTAACAAGTTAACTATAGGAGTACAAAAATTGGGATAATTTATTTTCTGCTATTCCCTAATAAGTAATTAACTAAGCTGTTGCTAATTTTAAATCAGAGTCCGCAAAAATTTCATCAAGATTATTGAAAATTTGAAAAACTCTATCTAATTGAGTAATTTCAAAAGTCATTTTAACTGTGGGATTCAGGTTACACAGCGCTAAACGATAACCATGCTCACGAGCTATTTTTAAACCAATAACTAATGCACTCAAACCAGAACTATCTATAAACTCTACATTTGCCATATCAATAATCCAAAGATTGCATTGTTTTCTTAGAAGAGATATAAATTGCTCCTTCATAGCATTTGCTCCGACCAAGTCTAAGCGGTGGTGCGGAATTAAAATAATATGTTTTTTGATATCAACAGTTTTCATAGGTATCACCATTAATTAAAAAGAAGAAGTTTAGTTTTTTCAGTTGACTCTAAAAAAATGGGTGGCATGGAAAATTATTTCTATACCCTAATTATCAAACATCCAAAAATTTTGATTCTATTCCGGAAATTATACTAAATTTAGAGGAATAGATTTTCTAATATTTTGTGAAAATGAGAATTAAAACCATAAAATTTAAACTCGATAGAGTTTGCCATTCATTATATAAATGAATTTTTTTTATACTACACAATTAATGCTTATTGTCTAGTATAAAAACTTAAGGATGGAGTATTTATTTCTTATATAATGTTTCTCAGGCTAGTGAGAAACACTTGTAATCTTTTTTGTCTTTTACCTGTTACCTAATGACAGCTTGATAAATTTTTGCTATAAACTATAAATGAGTTAGATTTTTTAGCTAGAGTCACAA
>NZ_JAAHGT010000826.1:2374-4416 GCF_010672385.1 Okeania sp. SIO2F4 | reverse complement strand
CTCCTGGCTGTTGTAGTTTCTCTATATGAGGACGCCACAATCTGCTAGCAAGTTCCTGTTCTGTTTCGGGGCGTAGTCGCAAAGGAAACTGCCCCCTTAAGTCCAAGGTTTGAATCAACAATGGCCAGAATAAGATTACCTCATCCTCAAAAAAACCCAATGGGGTAGTTGAGTGATAGGGGTATTGTTCTGATGTGGCCTCCGAAATTCGGTCCATCAAATTAATCCGGTTCTCTGCATTGGCAGCCAAGATTAAGATTTGGGGTTCAGTATATTGGAAGTCTTCTATTTGATTGTTGCGTTGGCAGAGCCTAGCGGCAGCTATATCACTTTTGGGAAGTTCTGGCCTCACTGTATGGACAATTTGATTTAGCGGAGATTGAATCTGTTGGCCTTTTATGCAGAATTCTTCTATTAGCCGACTTGTCTTACCGCTAAGGGTTGGCCCTGTAATCCAAAGGGAAGGAGATGGCACTTTTGGCTATCCTTTGTCTGGTTGGGAAACTAGATTATATTATGGAATTATTGGTTTTGATGCTATATTTATAGTTTGTATTTTTCTTTCTGTTAGTCAACCTCAGTATCCCTGTCTGAAAACTATAACGTTGGAGTTTTTTGTCAGAATTTCGTGTTGATTAGTATAAGTCAAAATTTCCGACCTTGAGATTTTTTCAATTTGGAGTCTATATTGAAACTATAACGTTGGAGTTTTTGCTGAGAATTTCCTATTGTTAGGATAACTCAAAATTTCCGACCTTGAGATTTTTTCAATTTCGAGTCGATCTTAAAACTATAACGTTGGGGTTTTTTGTGAGAATTTCCTATTGTTAGGATAACTCAAAATTTCCGACCTTGAAATTTTTTCAATTTCGAGTCGATCTTAAAACTATAACGTTGGGGTTTTTTGTGAGAATTTCCTATTGTTAGGATAACTCAAAATTTCCGACCTTGAGATTTTTTCAATTTGGAGTCTATATTGAAACTATAACGTTGGAGTTTTTTGTGGGAATTTCCTATTATTAGGATAAGTCAAATTTCGGACTAGATATTTGGGCGATTTGGAGTCGATCTTAAAACTATAACGTTGGAGTTTTTTGTGGGAATTTCTTATTGTTAGTATAAGTCAAATTTCGGACTAGATATTTGGGCGATTTGGAGTCTATATTGAAACTATAACGTTGGAGTTTTTGGTCAGAATTTCCTATTGTTAGTATCTCTCAAATCTCGGACTAGAGATTTTTTCGATGGGGAGTCGCTCTGGAAACTATAACGTTGGAGTTTTTGGTGAGAATTTCCTATTATTAGTATCTCTTCAATTTTGAGAGGAGAGATTTTTTCGATGGGGAGTCGCTCTGGAAACTATAACGTTGGAGTTTTTTGTGGGAATTTCCTATTATTAGGATAAGTCAAATTTCGGACTAGATATTTTGGCGATGGGGAGTCGCTCTGGAAACTATAACGTTGGAGTTTTTTGTGGGAATTTCCTATTGTTAGTATCTCTTCAATTTTGAGAGGAGAGATTTTTTCAATTTGGAGTCGCTCTGGAAACTATAACGTTGGAGTTTTTTGTGGGAATTTCCTATTGTTAGTATCTCTTCAATTTTGAGAGGAGAGATTTTTTCGATGGGGAGTCGCTCTGGAAACTATAACGTTGGAGTTTTTTGTGGGAATTTCCTATTTGTTAGTATCTCTCAAATCTCGGACTAGAGATTTTTTCGATTTGGAGTCTGTCTGGAAACTATAACGTTGGAGTTTTTGGTGAAAATTTCCTATTGTTAGTATCTCTTCAATTTTGAGAGGGGAGATTTTTTCGATGGGGAGTCGCTCTGGAAACTATAACGTTGGAGTTTTTTGTGGGAATTTCCTATTGTTAGTATCTCTTCAATTTTGAGAGGAGAGATTTTTTCGATGGGGAGTCGCTCTGGAAACTATAACGTTGGAGTTTTTTGTGGGAATTTCCTATTTGTTAGTATCTCTCAAATCTCGGACTAGAGATTTTTTCGATTTGGAGTCTGTCTGGAAACTATAACGTTGGAGTTTTT
>NZ_JAAHGT010000826.1:1295-2274 GCF_010672385.1 Okeania sp. SIO2F4 | reverse complement strand
GTCGCTCTGGAAACTATAACGTTGGAGTTTTTTGTGGGAATTTCCTATTTGTTAGTATCTCTCAAATCTCGGACTAGAGATTTTTTCGATTTGGAGTCTGTCTGGAAACTATAACGTTGGAGTTTTTTGTGGGAATTTCCTATTGTTAGTATCTCTTCAATTTTGAGAGTAGAGATTTTTTCAATTTGGAGTCGCTCTGGAAACTATAACGTTGGAGTTTTTTGTGGGAATTTCCTATTATTAGGATAAGTCAAATTTCGGACTAGATATTTGGGCGATTTGGAGTCGATCTTAAAACTATAACGTTGGAGTTTTTGGTGGGAATTTCCTATTGTTAGTATAAGTCAAATTTCGGACTAGATATTTGGGCGATTTGGAGTCTATATTGAAACTATAACGTTGGAGTTTTTGGTCAGAATTTCCTATTGTTAGTATCTCTTCAATTTTGAGAGGAGAGATTTTTTCGATGGGGAGTCGCTCTGGAAACTATAACGTTGGAGTTTTTGGTCAGAATTTCCTATTGTTAGTATCTCTTCAATTTTGAGAGGAGAGATTTTTTCGATGGGGAGTCGCTCTGGAAACTATAACGTTGGAGTTTTTTGTGGGAATTTCCTATTATTAGGATAAGTCAAATTTCGGACTAGATATTTTGGCGATGGGGAGTCGCTCTGGAAACTATAACGTTGGAGTTTTTTGTGGGAATTTCCTATTGTTAGTATCTCTTCAATTTTGAGAGGAGAGATTTTTTCAATTTGGAGTCGCTCTGGAAACTATAACGTTGGAGTTTTTTGTGGGAATTTCCTATTGTTAGTATCTCTTCAATTTTGAGAGGAGAGATTTTTTCGATGGGGAGTCGCTCTGGAAACTATAACGTTGGAGTTTTTTGTGGGAATTTCCTATTTGTTAGTATCTCTCAAATCTCGGACTAGAGATTTTTTCGATTTGGAGTCTGTCTGGAAACTATAACGTTGGAGTTTTT
>NZ_JAAHGT010000826.1:0-1285 GCF_010672385.1 Okeania sp. SIO2F4 | reverse complement strand
TCTGGAAACTATAACGTTGGAGTTTTTTGTGGGAATTTCCTATTTGTTAGTATCTCTCAAATCTCGGACTAGAGATTTTTTCGATTTGGAGTCTGTCTGGAAACTATAACGTTGGAGTTTTTTGTGGGAATTTCCTATTTGTTAGTATCTCTCAAATCTCGGACTAGAGATTTTTTCGATTTGGAGTCTGTCTGGAAACTATAACGTTGGAGTTTTTTGTGGTAATTTCCTATTGTTAGTATCTCTCAAATCTCGGACTAGAGATTTTTTCGATTTGGAGTCTGTCTGGAAACTATAACGTTGGAGTTTTTGGTGAGAATTTCCTATTATTAGTATCTCTTCAATTTTGAGAGGAGAGATTTTTCGATTTGGAGTCTGTCTGGAAACTATAACGTTGGAGTTTTTGGTCAGAATTTTCTATTATTAGTATCTCTTCAATTTTGAGAGGAGAGATTTTTTCGATTTGGAGTCTGTCTGGAAACTATAACGTTGGAGTTTTTGGTGAGAATTTCTTATTGATTAGTATCAGTCAAAATTAAGATTGGAGAGTTTTTGTAGATAACTCAATGCTGAAAAAAATAGCAGATAAGTGGGAATTTGAAAGTGAGGCAGCTTTAGAAGATTTTGTCTGGGAAAATTTGCCTCATCTATTCAATTTAGAACCTCTAAAACGTCAGCATATTGTTATGGGGGAATGGTGCGATATTTTAGCAGTATCAGAAGTGGGGCAGTTAGCAATATTAGAATTGAAAAATATTGAAGACCGCTATGTCGTGCAGCAGCTTACTCGATATTATGAAAATGTCTTAGTAGAAAAGCCTTTTTCCCAGAAAGTAGATTATCAAAACTTGGTGCGATTAGTAGCGATCGCTCCTTCTTTTCACAGACATAATTTTATTGATTTAAAATATAGCAAGCTGAATTTAGAGTTTTGGATATTTGATATTGTTCAAGAGGGAAAGTCGGTTTACTTTTATCTAAAAAATATTGATTGTCAAATATTGGTTAAGTTAAAAGTTCCTATTTCTGAAGAATATGTAATTAATCCCGAAAAAATATCTAATATAACTTTACTTCGGCTTCCGAAAGGGTTAAGTCTTAGTTGAGAAAGTTATAGTTTAGAGCAAAAGAATAAAATCCTAAACATCAGAGAAAAAATTCTTAGGTTCGACGAACGAATGGGAGAACAAAGTAACAAGGAGATTATTACTTATGGCAAAAAAAAGGGTAAAGGTCAACTTTGTAAAAGCATAGATAAATTTTGTGCTGGTCTGGATGAATATAA
>NZ_JAAHGT010000825.1 GCF_010672385.1 Okeania sp. SIO2F4 | reverse complement strand
CCCCCTAGAGGAGATGAGTAGTGAAATTTTCCAACTATTGCGTATAGAGCAATAGTTAATTCATTTGCTCAAGCACCCCGCCAGAGGAGATGAGTAGTGAAATTTTCCAACTATTGCGTATAGAGCAATAATTGATTCATTTGCTGAAGCACCCCGCCAGAGGAGATGAGTAGTGAAATTTTCCAACTATTGCGTATAGAGCAATAGTTAATTCATTTGCTCAAGCACCCCGCCAGAGGAGATGGGTAGTAAAATTTTCCAACTATTGCGTATAGAGCAATAGTTAATTCATTCCCTGAAGCACCCCGCCAGAGGAGATGGGTAGTAAAATTTTCCAACTATTGCGTATAGAGTAATAATTGATTCATTTGCTCAAGCACCCCGCCAGAGGAGATGAGTAGTGAAAATTTTCCGTGCTGAAGCACTCCCCCTAGAGGAGATGAGTAGTGAAATTTTCCAACTATTGCGTATAGAGCAATAATTGATTCATTCCCTGAAGCACCCCGCCAGAGGAGATGGGTAGTAAAATTTTCCGACTATTGCGTATAGAGCAATAATTGATTCATTCCCTGAAGCACTCCGCCAGAGGAGATGGGTAGTAAAATTTTCCGACTATTGCGTATAGAGCAATAATTGATTCATTCCCTGAAGCACTCCGCCAGAGGAGATGGGTAGTAAAATTTTCCGACTATTGCCTATAGAGCAATAGTTAATTCATTTGCTGAAGCACTCCGCCAGAGGAGATGGGTAGTAAAATTTTCCGACTATTGCCTATAGAGCAATAATTGATTCATTTGTGGAAGCACCCCGCCAGGGGAGATGGGTAGTGAAATTTTCCAACCCCATGCCTATAGAGCAATAATCAATTTATTTCCTGAAGCACTCACTAGACCTAAATTCTTTAGGGAAGTTAGCTAAAATTAACCAGATGTCAATCTATTTTTTAACTTAATTCCATGATTAATCCTACCTTGACTCAATTTGGTACAACAATGTCCCGTCTTACGGGTGTGCGAGCTATTATGGCAGATATTATTGCCACCCTACGAGCGGGTCAAGGTCAGGAATTTCTCAACTTCAGTTCTGGAAATCCTCTAGTTTTGCCAGAGGTAGAAAAATTGTGGAAAGATTGTACCACAAAATTATTGGCAAGTCCAGAATATGGGGAAGTAGTAGGACGTTATGGTTCCTCCCAGGGTTATCAACCTTTTATTGATGCAGTTGTTAATGATTTTAATTCTCGCTATGGGTTGAATTTGAGCGATCGCAACGTTTTGATTACTCCAGGTTCTCAGTCTATATATTTCTATGCTGCTAATGCTTTTGGAGGATATACTGACAACGAAATTCTGAAAAAAATTGTTCTACCCCTCAGTCCAGACTATACAGGTTATGGTGGAGTTAGTTTAGTCCCAGAGGCAGTAGTTGCCTATAAACCGACTCTGGATATTGATGTTGAGGGTCATCGCTTCAAATATTGTCCTGACTTTAGTCAACTGGTCATTGATGAAAATACTGGTTGTGTGATTTTCTCACGCCCCTGTAACCCTACTGGCAATGTTATTAGTGTTGATGAGGTAAAGAAAATTGCTCTTCAAGCTGCTGTTTATGATGTGCCAGTATTTGTGGATGCTGCTTATGCTCCTCCCTATCCAGGGTTAAATTTTGTAGATATGGAACCTGTTTTTGGGGATAATATTGTTCATTGTCTGAGTTTATCAAAGGCTGGACTTCCTGGGGAAAGAATAGGAATTGCTATTGGGGATGAACGAATCATTGAGGTTTTGCAGGCGTTTCAGACTAATATGTGTATTCATTCTCCTCGTTACGGACAGGCGATCGCTACTGATGCAATTAATTCTGGCGCTCTGGCAGAAATTTCTACTCAAGTGATTCGACCTTTTTATCAAAATAAATTTTCGATTTTAGAGTCAACTTTAGAAAAGGCTTTACCAAAAAATTTGCCTTGGTTTCTCCATCGTTTTGAGGGAGCTATTTTTGCTTGGTTGTGGTTAAAAGATTTACCGATGACTGATTGGGATCTTTACCAAAAGTTGAAGGAAGTGGGGGTTATTGTTGTGCCTGGTAGTTCATTTTTCCCTGGTTTGCGGGAAGAATGGGTTCATAAACAAGAGTGTATTCGGATTAGTTTGACGGCTTCTGATGAGGATATTCAAGAGGGAATGAAACGTTTGGCTAAGATGATAATTTCTATTTTTTAAAGCACCTCAGCTAACTTTAGTTAATTTAGCTATTACCAAGGTGCAATTAGTGTAGGTTGGGTTGAGGAACGAAACCCAACAGATATCTCCAGAAAAGAGGGAGTAGGAACTAGGAAATAGGGAGGAAACAATTGATGATTTCTGTAAATAAATTATGATTTTATTCTTGATTATTGAAGATGTCTAATACAGCTATAGCAATCCTAAATGATTTGTGAAAAAAAAACTGGGTAGTCCTGCATGGTAATGGTGAGGATATATTTTTTTTAAAAAAGCAATCAGCAATCAGCCACTCAGCCACTCAGCAGTAAACGTGAACGAAGGGGAATGTTACCCCTCCGCGCACTATCGTGCTTATAGAAGCACTTGATTTAAACGATCGCTCAAAAAGCTGAATTTCGCAGTTCCTCCGCAGGAGGCTAGCGTATGGGCTAAAAGTTAATAGCTAGTTAATTTCTCCCATCTCCCCATCTCCGACACTCCCCATCTCCCGACACTCCCGGTGCTTCCTTTACCATTACGCGAGCACCACCACCAAAAACTGTAGGGGTTTAGTCTTTTCATCCAATTTTCGCGCTCTGTTTGGAGACAAAACCCCTACGATAAAATATTACAACTTACAAGATATTTAGGTTTGCTATATTACTAAATTTAGAGTTAACAATAATGTTAAAATTGGGGCGATTTTTCTAGTAGTCTGGCTATTCCTGATCGGATTTAGTTGAAAGCTTCTGTTCTTTATCAAGGTTGAAAAGAAACTTACAGCAGTTTCCGAAACTATGAGTTCAACAATTAATAATTAATAATTAATAATTAATTATTACCTCTTCTTATAACGGATAGGATTGGCGCTCAAGGAATTTTTTTTCTTTCTTCTCCATGAATGGAGAGGCTTTATACCTTAATTTTTCGGTAAAGTTGTTTTTCTTCTTTTCTGTTCCCTGTTCCCTCAAACCTAAAATTTTGTACCTCATAACAACGGAAAGCGCTGTATCAGTTTGTTGAATACATTAAGGAAGTTGTAATAGTATAGACTAGGATTTAGACACAAGGAACCCAGAAACCTGATTTTTGTAAATATCTGTTGTTAAAATATACAGCAGATTCCAAGTATATGAAGTACAGATATTAACAATTAAATTTTCCCAGTGTGGGCATCTTGCCAGCTATGAGTGTACCTTACAAAATGGAATCCGCTGTAAGAGTTATTATAAAAACTGGCTTTCTTTGCGTCAGTCCTAATAGACTTTAAAAAATCTACATAAAAGGAGTATAAAATATTATGAACGCCTCAATTTATAGTGTTGCTATTGAATCGACTGCTGGAATTGCTAGACATTATTTTATTTCGTCTGACGGAACGTTTGAAAACTCAATTGGATGGGGTACTCAAGGAATTCAATATCAGGGAAAAGGGGCACAATTAACAGTTGAAGAAGAACAACGAGCTTGTGAATATTTACAAAAGTTTGGCAAGTATAATATTCATACTAATAATTGTGAAATGTTTGCTTGGTATGTAATTACTGGAAGACGTTATTCTGGGCAAATTCAAGAAAAAGTTCACACTGCAATTGGAGCTAAAATAGTTTCTTTTGTACAACCTGTTTTGACAGCTAGAGAAATGGTTAATCATCAGTATGAACAAGCAATAGTTGGTAAATTTAATGAAGACTTAGAAAAAGCAAAACTTGCTCGGTTAAAATCAGACCAAGCAATGCGTGATGATTTTTGGAAAAAAAGAGATGCCAATAAAGATTAGATTTGAGAGTAAATATAAGTTCCTGAAGAATTCTAATTGTTCTTTCAGTATAAACATTCAGCTGTGGCAATACGCGCAGAGGTTGTAATATTTTATCGTAGGGGTTTTGTCTCCAAACAGAGCGCGAAAATATGATTAAAAGACCAAACCCCTATAAATCATTTAGGATGGTTATATAAGTTATGTCAAATTCGGTAGTATCGGTGTCAAAATCTGAGAAACTGGATTGGTCTTAAATCTCTTGTGATAATAAAATTAATTTCCCATCAACCCGGTTTTTTATAATACTATCGGTGTCAAAAATCTGAGGAAATGGATTGGTCTTAAATCTCTTGTGATAATAAAATTAATTTCCCATCAACCCGGTTTTTTTATAATACTATCGGTGTCAAAAATCTGAGGAAATGGATTGGTCTTAAATCTCTTGTCATAATAAAATTAATT
>NZ_JAAHGT010000824.1 GCF_010672385.1 Okeania sp. SIO2F4 | reverse complement strand
TTTTTTGGCTCCTTTAACTCTTCCTTGAGCTAGTAAAACTAATAAACGTTGACGAGAGATACCTAATAAAAAAGACGCTTGTTTAGTACCCATGATTTTTTTCTCAACTGTTGGACAATAGTTAGGTCTCCTAAACTACAATAACATTAAAGAAGTTACCTAATAAAGAAATATAAACACTCATTATTGGTTTTGTCTATAGAGTGTCTCCTTTCCCTGATGGTTGTTGCTCGATGGAGCAAAACGGACAACGGTTGTTACATTGAATGAGACCATCAAACAGAGCGGTAGAAAATTCTCACCCCTAGTCTTGGTCGTAGTCTTTTTCTATTTCAATGTGGTGAGTTTTATCTTTTGCGTCAATAACTTCTATTTCTAGATATTCCTCAGGGCAAAAATATTGATAGTCTATTAGGTCTGGTGGTTGTTATCCGTTGATAGAGTTGAAAATGCAGGAAAAGATTGCAGAAGTTAAAGCTCAGATTGGCACAATTATGAATGCAGTTACTCAAGCTCATAAAGCTATGAATGAAACGGATCAAAACAAAAATAAATACACAGTTTTAGGGAAATAAATTTCTCGTTCGCACATTTTAGTTGGGTTTTTTCATATCAACCCAACCTACATTCTTTTTTCTTTCTTAAGTTTATCTTGCTTGAGAAGTCAGACTAGCTGTTAATATTCCCATGATTAGATTAATTTGATTTAGGTAATATTCGGTTAAATCTATAATAAGATTTTCCCCTTCTAATTTCAATAATCGCCAGTTGGTTCCTGATGTAATTGCTCCATAAATTGTGTTTATATTGTTACCTTCTTTTTGGTTAAATATTCTAGCAGCTATCATTTCTGCAATACATTGCCCTAATCCTAAATTAAGGTTTTCTTTCTTAGCTTCAACAATAGTTATGACTGGAGCTGTTATTGTTAACATTTCTGGAGACTTAGTAATCAAAAAGTCACAAGTTCCATTTAAACCTTTTTCTGGTTCGACGCTAAAATCTATCCCTGAAAAAATATTTATTTGTTCTTGGTTTTGTCTTTTAAAGTCTATTAATATCGGAGCAATAATCATTTCCGAACGAGCCTTTTCACTATTACTTGCCAGAGCGATCGCTACGTTATAATTTAGAGTTTCTATTAGACCTCTCCAAAAATAAAAAATCAAATCAATCCTATACGCACAAACCGTCAATTCTTTCCCCCTACTCCCTACTCCCTACTCCCTACTCCCTCTTTTCTGGAGATGTCTATTAATAATGAACTAGGTTCTAATGGTGGGAAGTTAGCAAAATAATTCTTTTGCTAAGTGGTGTTAATTTCAAAAGTTTGTTTGACTTTTGCTAATGTGAAGTCGCTGTAAGACATTTTTTTTAAGAAGGAAGAAGGAGGAAGGAAGAAGTAGATAAGTCAGAAAATTTACAACTATGTCATTGCGACTGGAACGGAGTGGAAGGAAGCAATCTCATGGGTTTTGATTGTATTAACATTTCGTTTACCTTTAGTCATCTAATAGATGACTCTATTGCTTTTTAAATTTTACAGCAGTTTTCAGGTTCATGAACCACATAAAAAAAATGATAACCCTGTAGGGACGTTGCATGCAACGTCCCTACTTTGTGGTCTACTCAAATAAAAAGGGCTGTAATTTTAAAACTCCTTACCTACACATACCCACGCACCGCAAAAATGACGTGCTTGTAAAGGATAGTTTTGTACTTCCCATTGTCTCAATAATTCAGCAGATTTTTCTGATAAACGTTCTCGAATTTGTTGGATAATTTTCTGACCAGTAGGTAAAGCTTCTAATTCTGTTCTTGTGATTGTTTTGATATAAAGTTGTGCCTCTTGTAAAGCTTGTTGACTGGATAATTTTTTCTGCTGCATATTAGTAAGAAAGCGGTTCATTAATAGAATTGAAACTTGAGCTGGAACAGACCACAAACTCATAATTAAAAGTCTAGCTCCGGCTGCGGTAAATGCACTGCGTAATCCTTTGACTCCTTCTCCAATTTTCACATCTCCGAGTGCTGTGTCACAAGCAATTAAAATGATTAATTCATTTGCCCATAAATCTAAACCTACTACATCTAAAGCAAATAGAATTCCTTCTTCTGCTTCTGGGGGAATTTCTCTTCCGAAAAGCCAGGTATTTGCTCCTGCTAATGCTAATCCCGAACGCCATAATGGATTTTGTGTAGTTTGGATTTGATTAAGAGGAGTCTGGAAGTTGCGTAGAAATAGAATACCAACTATGGAGTTATACTCTCGAAGAAGCAACCAAATGATCGGCATAGTTTTAAGCTGCAAGTTTCTATTTTCTTGTTCTAAAAAGAAACCATGAGTTGCCAGAACTAATTTTTTCGGACATTTACCATTTGTTAAATGAGTTTTTAAGGCATCATTTTGTAATAGAGGTTTGACTTGAAATTCGGCAGCAACAGCTTGGGCAATTTCTCTGGTCATCGGAACAGGTAAAAATGGTTTTTTATCCTCTTGTCCGAAAGTTTGAATAATTTCACTTTTCAGAGAATTTAAGTTAATAGATAAGTCTGTTTTTTCCTGTGGAGTTGTGGGAATTTCTAAGCCTCCCTTATTAAGGGGGGTTGGGGAGATATCTAAGCCTTCTTTACTCAGGGAATTTGTGGGAATTTCTAAGCCCCCCTTACTAAGAGAAGTTGGGGGAATTTCTAAGCCTCCCTTATTAAGGGGGGTTGGGGAGATATCTAAGCCTTCTTTACTCAGGGAATTTGTGGGAATTTCTAAGCCCCCCTTACCAAGGGGGGTTGGGGGGATTTCTTCCTTACTAAGAGAATTTGGGGGGATTTCTACATACAAATCAAAATTAGGATCGGCAATAACTAAAGATTCCGAGGCGGTACGTTTAGGTTGATTTTTCTTTCGTAATAAATCTCTACCTGCTGTTAAATAGGTAATTTGATATTTATCAATAAATAATTGATTATTTTCTCCATCTACAGGTAAAATTTCAAACCGAATCAGGGTTAACTTGCCGTCGGGACAAATAAATAATTGTTCGCCTTGTAAGTATTTTTTTAGAGGTTCAAAAACTGTAGTTGTTAATTCAACAAATGGATTTAACGGTTTAGATATTCCTAACCTGACTTTTTTCGTAGCCAAACCCATATTTTCTAGGTTGACTGGGGAAATAGCTTGACGCACCTGACTAATTAAATTATCAATTTTTTCTGCTGCTCCTAAGTCAATCATCTGCACTTTTTCCGGTTTTTTCGCAGGTAAGATAAAGGCAAGATAACGAGGAGTTTGATATTCCTTAGTAGTAAAGTCATAGACAGGAAAATAAGCAAATTCAATTAAGGTACTATTTTCTGGTAATTCTGAAGCAATAGCTTGGCGATCGACTAATTGATTTTCCAGGTTCATTTCTGGCACTTCAGCAGAGAGCTTTTTTTGTAAAGTTTCGACTTCAACATATAGTTCCTTCAGGAGTTTTTGATTAGCTTCGAGGCGAGATGAATTTTCCGGTAAGTAAAGAGAAGACTGCAAATTAACAATTTGTTTCCACAGAGAACGATATGTTTGAAAAGAGTCTTGGAGGTGGGGGTAGCGATCGCTATTCATTGCTGCATTGAAAGCTGCATCAGCGGCGTTACTGATGGCTTTACGTTTTAAGACTAAGTCTAAAGCAGTATGAATAGCTTCTGATTTTTCTGGAGATTTTTCTAGGGGATAAAAGTGTTGATAGACGAGGGAAAGTAAGGCATATTGTGTGGTTCTAATGTTGTCTAGGAAAATCATTCTATCATTTTCTGAACTGCCTAAAAATTCTTGATTCATTAAGCGATGTTCTACTTCTGTGGCTTCTTTAAAGGATTTTAGGGCTTGTTGACGGCGGTTAGTTATAGTGTAGAGGGAAGCTAGATTATTTAGACTTAGTGGTACACGAGGATGACCATTCGGAAACAGACTTTCATATATACTTAAAGCCTCTTGGAAAAGAGGTTCAACTTCATTATATTTTCCTTGTATATAGTATAGACAAGCTAGGTTATTTAAGCTATTAGCCACATCAGGATGGTCTTCAGTAAATAAACGTTTATAAATAGCTAAAGCCTCTTGATAGAGAGGTTTAGCCTCACTATATTTTCCTTGATGATCGTAGAGCAAAGCAAGGTTATTTGAGCTAAAAGCTACATCAGGATGGTCTCCAGTAAATAAACGTTTTCTCATGGCTAAAGCCTCTTGCAAAAGAGGTTCAGCTTCACTATATTTTCCTTGATTATAGTATAGGGAACCGAGGTTATGTAAGCTATTAGCCACATCAGGATGGTCTCCAGTAAATAAACGTTTTCTCATGGCTAAAGCCTCTTGCAAAAGAGGTTCAGCTTCACTATATTTTCCTTGATTATAGTATAGGGAACCGAGGTTATGTAAGCTATTAGCCA
>NZ_JAAHGT010000823.1 GCF_010672385.1 Okeania sp. SIO2F4 | reverse complement strand
TGTTTTATTTTTTCAAAGAGCGCTAAAAATACTGTTTGTTGATTGAGTGAAACTTTCATTCAGTCTGATTGTTCATGATAGAATTCAAAAATTAATTAAATTATTCCTTCTTCACTTCGGTTTTGAGAAAATCAAGGGTAAATTTTTAATTGCTCTATCCTCGAAATTTTTGCGACCGCAAAAAATCCCCATTTATCCTCTCTGAATTCAGCTTTTAAATTAATTTGTGAGAAATATGTGTCTAACTACAATCTGATAATTATATTCTAATTTAGCGATCGCTTGGATAGGAGTATTAGTTATTGACCTTACAAAAACAAATTATGACTTATGACTTATGACTTTGTTAAAATAGTTGTCATTAATCTTAGAAAATTATCAAGTTCTCTTGCCTTAATTACAGGAATGATTAAACTTTTAAATTCTGAGTTTATGGTGGATACTCTAATCTAAATTTTGATATTTACTCTTGGCAATTAGAAGTAATAACAATATTTTTATGTGGCTAATTTCTATTATCTAAATCTACCATGCAAAAATTTTAAAATAAAAATTAAAATATTCTTAAATTATATAACTAAAAATCTACAATCGAGGAAAATAAAAATAGATAATTTTTCTATATAGCGTTTCTTAAACTAGTGAGGTACAGTTGTTTTTCTTCTTTATCTATTCCTACGGAACAAGAATTACTACTTCCTACTCCCTATTCCCTTTCCCCCGTTCCCTGTTCCCTGTTCCCTAAAACCAAAGAATGCGCGTACCTCACGAATATGGAAATTGCTATATTATTAGGAAATTTAATAAATGAATTTACCAAGTAATACCATAACTATTTCACAAATATAGCAATCCGCATTTTAGTTTCCGACTGTAGTGCAACTACTTCCCCTGAATATTGTTGGCAAGCTACTCTTTATAATGTGAAACAGTGTTTTGGGTTTGTCACAAATTCTCCTGCAATTTTAGAAGCTATAGGTTCAACAATTAATAATTAATAATTAATAATTAATAATTAATAATTAAATAATTCGCGCCTTGAAGCCTCCCCTTGGATAGGGGAAAACAAAGACAATATTCCTTATATTCAATTCCCTCGCGGTTTTAACCTTCTTGTAATTATCAAGTTCGCAATTATCCATTATCCATTAATGAACGTGCTACCCAAAGCTAATAGTTAAAACCTTCAAAGTATAGCAACAATAATAAATAATTACCTAAATAAATTAACACTATTACTTATAAGAAAATGATTACTCATTGCATGATTCCGGTGGTAAAGTCTCCCCAAGACTACCAAGCATATCGTATTAGTCCTAATGATCATAATAAATTAGCAATTATTTTCAGCCCCGCTAATGCCAATGCTTCTTTAACTGTATGTTTAGAAGTTTTTGATGTAGGAGGAAAAACACCTTTACATCAACATCATTTCGCTGTAGAAATGTTTTTTATTCTCAAAGGAGAAGGGAAAGCAAGCTGTGATGGAAAATCTATTAATATTCGTGCTGGTGATAGTATTCTCATGCCACCAACAGGTAATCATATTATAGAAAATACTGGTTCAACTCGTCTTTATGCCTTGTGTATTATGGTGCCAAATGAAGATTTTGCGGAACTAATTCGCACTGGAACACCAGTAGATTTAGATGAAGAAGATATGCAAGTTTTGACAAGCTCAAATTTTGGTAAATATTAGACTTCTTGCAGAAGTCAGGGAATAGGGAATAGGTATGGAGGGAATAGGGAGATGAAATTGTTAATTTTAGATCTTGAATTTATTTAATTAAAACTTTTGCAAGAGGTCTATTGAGAAAAAAGGCAGAAGCAAGAATTAAAAAAATACTGAAAAATCTGGATTTTTTCTTCTCTTACTTACTGCAAATATTACAATTAAATTTTTCTACTATATCCACTTAATTACCGAAAAACCAAGGTTTAAAACCTCTCCTTTCAGGGAGAAAAAGCGGTCGTTTCGCCTGTCGCCGACATGAAAAGCGGAGTTTGGAGTAGAATGGGATTGTGAGGTTTCCCGAAGAGTGCAGAGCCTCTCCGAAATTCGCCATATCCAATCTCCCCTTGAGAATAAAAAATTTTCCTTTTAACCAATCCTATCTGTTTTAAGAAGAGGTAATTATTAATTATTAATTGTTAATTATTAATTATTGAACTAGCTATTGAAAAGCTTTTTATTCCCTATCCTTCTTTACTTGATTTTTCCCCTATTCTCAGTTATACAATTTCTCAAAAACTTTTCAACCCGTATCTTGAATAGGGGAGTAGGGGATTCATTAATTGATAATTACTTCGGGTTTTAACCGCTCGGGAATTGAATATTGGGAAATATCATTTCTTTTTTTTCCCTATCCAAGGGGAGGCTTCAAGGCGCGAATTATTTAATTATTAATTTTTCGGTAACCTAAGTATATTATATAGTAATCAGGAATCATTTATGAGATATTTAAGAACAATTAATAACAATCAAAATTCTTTGATATTCTAACTCCTGACTCCTCATTACCACTAAAATATTACAACTGAAATATGATTGCTATAGCATTAATGCATGATAATTCGTATTACTTACAAATATTAAAATGAAAATTTTACCGAAAGAAACTACTTCCATATTAACCAGAGATAGAGTACGTTTAGATGCTGATATTTATCGCCCTGATGCAGAAGGCGAATTTCCAGTAATATTAATGCGACAACCCTATGGCAGAGCGATCGCTTCAACAGTAGTCTATGCTCATCCAAAATGGTACGCTGCTCATGGTTATATTGTGATTATTCAAGATGTGCGGGGTCGAGGTACATCTGAGGGTGAATTTGAATTATTTGCCCATGAAATTGAAGATGGAATTGATACTATTAATTGGGCAGCAAATTTACCAGATAGCACTGGCGAAATAGGAATGTATGGATTTTCTTATCAAGGCATGACTCAACTATATGCTGCTAGTGCTAAACCTCCAGCTCTAAAAACAATTTGTCCGGCAATGATTGGTTATGATTTATATACAGATTGGGCTTATGAAGGTGGAGCTTTTTGTTTACAAACAAACCTAGCTTGGGCAGTTCAGCTAGCAACAGAAACTGCTCGTTTACAAGGAGATGAAAAATCTTATCAAGAACTTTATCAAGCTTCTATAAATCTGCCTTTATCTACTACAAATCCTGGTTTACCAAAAGTTATTAATGAGTATGGAAAAGATTCTTTTTACCATCAGTGGATAGAAAATTATCAACCATGTGAATATTGGCAAAACCTATCACCAAATATGGAAAATGTAGACCTGCCAATGTTACATATCGGTGGTTGGTTTGATACCTATTTACGGGGTACAATTCATTTATATAAAGAAATGGCAGGTCGCAGTAAATTCTTACAAAAATTAATTGTAGGTCCGTGGTCTCATATTCCTTGGGGCAGAAAAGTAGGAGCTGTAAATTATGGTTTATCAGCTTCTAACCCCATAGATGATTTACAAATATTATGGTTCGACAAATTTCTCAAAGGAATAAATACAGAAATATTAGAGCGATCGCCAGTTTCTTTATTTGAGATGGGAAGTAACGAATGGCGTAATTTTAATTCCTGGCCTGATAATAATTATAAGTTCTATTATTTGGCTAGTACAGGACTTGCCAATATGAGAGAAGATTCGGGTAGCCTCACGGAAAAGTGCCCTGATAATTCTGTTGATGATACATTCGTACATGACCCTTGGCGACCTGTTCCAGCATTGGGTGGTCATGCCACATTTCCAGCAGGTTCTTTTGAACGTTCAGAATTAGATTGTCGCACTGATATTTTGACTTATACTTCTGAATTTTTAACGGAAGATTTGCACATAGCGGGAGATATTTTTGTAGATGTATATTGCACGGCAGATACAAGTAGTTTTGACCTTTCTGCTGTGTTATCTGAAGTGACAAAAAATGGAAATGTTTACAATTTTACTCAAGGTTATATCAAGGTTATTGATAATGATTTACCAGTGAAAATATCTTTACAACCAACTTGCATGAAAATTGATAAAGGTAAAGCTCTAAGATTAAGCTTAAGTGCTGCTTGTTTTCCTGCATATTTAATTAATCCCGGCATAGATAAACCGCCAGGAGAAGTCAGATTAATTGACGCAAAAATTATTACGATAACTGTTAGTTCAGGAAAAAATAATCCTTCTATAATTTCTCTATCTAAGTTAAAATAGAGGCAATATTGTAGGTTGGTTCATTAATTGATAATTGATAATGGATAATTGATAATTACAAGAAGGTTAAAACCGTTACACCAATTGAAGATCAGGAAATATTATTTCTTCTCTTGGTAGATTGGAGGCAAGCGAGGAGACCTCGCCATCCCTCTACCGCTTTTTTCCCCTTGGATAGGGGAGGCTTTAAACCAAAATTATTTAATTATT
>NZ_JAAHGT010000822.1 GCF_010672385.1 Okeania sp. SIO2F4 | reverse complement strand
CCAATGGCAATAATATTATGACTGTCGTGGGCAATACTTTCTGCAATGGCTCCTTTCTTAAATCCAAAGCCTTTTACAAAACCTACCACCGGTTTGCCATTATCGTAACGACTCATCACAACCATTTTTAATAGATCATTGTCAACGTCAGCAACCAAATTTGAATCTTCAATTTTTGGATCGCATAAAATGGAGTCGGTAATCAGATCACCATCCTTTGCCACCATAACTTTAATCTTACCATTCTTTGGTTGGACTTTTAAGTCTGACAAGCAGATTGCCTTACGACTAAAATTATTCAATAAAATTTCGTTGTGAACTTCGAATGATGCTTTGCCATTTTTATAAGGTTTAGAAGCTAGAGCTGCTAAAGGAGAGGATATTAGTAAGATAGCTTCTGTGGCAAGTTTCTTTCTGAGTCGGATTGATAGTAATATTGATGGTACGATTGATACCAAACTTAAGAATGTAGCAGATGAAACAGTCAAGGCTAAACTAGAAACAGTCAAAGGAAAAGTAGCGATCGCCAATGCCAAAATTGCCTATCAAGAATACAAAAAAATCATTCAAGGCGATCGCTGGAAAGCTTTATCAGCAAAAGGTGCAAAAGTACAAAGACTTTTATGGGCAAGCACTAGCACCAAAAATCCAGCATATAGTGATGTAATGTATGTTGATGAATTGATGGGACCTGATACAGTTAATACCTTGCCTCCCCAAACCATAGATGCTTGTGCTGACCATTGTCATGTTGAAAGCCGAGTTGAGACCAACATTGAGGCAGCAATGCAGTTAATGACAAGTCTCAAAGACCCTGAGATTAATATCAACATTGACCAAGTAATGGACGAACTCCTAGCAGAAGGGATAGACAAATTTATCAAACCCTTTACTTCCCTAATCAACTCCCTAGAAGAAAAAGTTAAAAAATTAGCACCTGTTTTAGGCTAACTAATATCTGACGTCATCAGTCATTTTCATTTCGGTGACAACCGAAATGTGAAACAAGTAGGTTTTGACTGATGACCTAACAATAATAATTAATGTAGTTAAAGACACTGAATTATTGAATAATTTGGTATAATAAAAGTTATACATAAATATAGTCTTATGTAGTCAAGTGACGTCAAATATCTTCGTTGATTTGTACAAAATATCTACTAAATATTTGACAAAATTTAATAACTCTCGATCAGAGGTTTAATAGTGTAATGAAATTGGCTAAGAATTCCAGACTAAATAATCAGAAAAATTCCGAAATGCTCGAATCTTAATATAGTTTTAACCCCTTGATTTATGAGATTAGTTGAGAGACATATTATTCAACCAACACATCGGTTTTATCCAGAAATTGACCGACTGTGTTTCTTGTCGAAAAATCTCTATAACTATGCTAATTATTTAGTTCGTCAATCTTTTATATTTGAAAAGACAAATAATTCCTATTATGACCTACAAAAAACACTTTTTACTCAAGCAGACTACCAAGCAATGCCAGCTAAAGTATCTCAACAAATATTGATGATACTAGATAGAAATTGGAAAAGCTTTTTAGCAGCAAACGAAGTTTATAAACAGAACCCATCAAAGTTTAAATCTCGTCCTCGTCTTCCTGGATATAAAAATAAAATAACGGGCAGAAATATTGTAGTTTATACAAAACAAGCCATCAGTAATAAGCAACTTAAGCAAGGAATTATTAATCCTTCTAAAACAGGGATTTATCTCAAAACATTAGTACCTACTTCACAAATTAAACAAGTTCGTCTCGTCCCTAGACTTAACCATTATGTAATTGAGGTCATTTATGAGAAATGCGAAAAACAATACGAGCTAGAGGAAAATCATTGGGCTAGTATTGATATAGGATTAAACAACTTAGCTACATTAACTTTTAATCAAGCCGGAATCAAACCGCTCTTGATCAATGGCAGACCGTTAAAATCTATCAATCAATACTATAACAAAATTAAAAGCTTCCTACAGTCTAAACTCCGGGAAAATCAATCAAGCCGACGACTCAAAAAGCTTTGTAATAAAAGAGAATTTAAAATCAATGATTATCTCCATAAAACATCTCGTTTGATTATTGATACCCTAATAAATCAAAAAATAGGAATATTGATAATAGGGCACAATGAAGACTGGAAGCAGAAGATAAATTTAGGGAAAAGAAATAATCAAAATTTTGTCTGTGTTCCCTATAAAAGGTTAATAGAAATGTTATCCTATAAAGCCAAGATGGTAGGGATAAATGTAATTATTACAGAAGAATCTTATACATCAAAAGCAAGTTTTATAGATAATGATTTGATTCCTGTGTACAAGAAAGACCAAAAAAATAAAGTCACCTTTTCAGGAAAAAGAGTAAAAAGAGGTTTGTATCGCAGTGCCAGCAAAGGATTAATCAATGCTGATGTTAATGCTTCTTTGAACATTATGAGAAAAGCAGTCCCAAATGTCTTTGACCATGGGATAGAGGGTGTTGTAGTTCACCCAGTCAGAGTAACACCTGCAAAATAAGGATATGTCTTATGTGACTATATTTTTATGAACTATAGAAAAGTCATAGCAAATAAATCGTAATCAAAAAATCAAACACTTCAGCAAAAACAAAAGAGCTTCTATAGTAATTAATTAGAAGGAGTTAAAACTAGGATGGTAGCATTATTAGAAAATCCTCTGCGGATTGGATTACAACAAGACCGGATTCCCGAACCACAGATTTTAGTAATCTTCGGTGCATCTGGCGATCTAACCCAGAGAAAACTCGTTCCAGCATTATATCAAATGAAGCTAGAACGGAAACTACCCCCCGAACTAACAATAGTGGGAGTAGCACGCAGAGAATGGAGCCATGATTACTTCCGCGAACAAATGCGGACAGGTGTAGAAGACTTTGGTGGTGGTTTACAATCTGAAGAACTCTGGAATGATTTTGCTAAAGGGATTTTTTACTGTCCTGGTAATATAGATAAACCAGAAGATTATCAAAAACTCAAAGAACTTTTGAGTCAACTGGATGAAGAGAGAGGTACGCGAGGTAATCGCGTATTTTACTTGTCTGTAGCTCCCCGATATTTTGGAGAAGCGACTCAACAGTTAGGGGCAGCAGGAATGTTACCCGACCCCAAAAAGCAAAGATTAGTAATTGAAAAACCCTTTGGTAAAGACCTTAGTTCAGCTCAGGTACTGAATAAAGTTGTGCGTCAAGTTTGCCCCGAAGAGCAAATATACCGTATAGACCACTATCTAGGGAAAGAAACTGTTCAAAACTTAATGGTATTTAGATTTGCCAATGCAATCTTTGAACCCCTATGGAATCGTCAATTTGTCGATAATGTGCAAATTACTGTTGCGGAAACAGTAGGATTAGAAGGACGTGCTGGATATTATGAAACATCAGGTGCTCTGCGGGACATGGTACAAAACCACCTGATGCAGCTATTCTCCCTAACAGCAATGGAACCTCCTAACTCCTTAGATGCTGATAGTATTCGCAACGAAAAAGTAAAAGTAGTTCAGGCAACCCGTCTAGCAGATTTAGATCACCTAGAATATTCAGCAATTCGAGGTCAGTATACACAGGGTTGGATGAAAGGTAAAAATGTTCCAGCTTATCGGGAAGAAGGAGGAGCAGACCCCAACTCTACAACACCTACTTATGCAGCACTGAAACTTAATATTGATAACTGGCGTTGGAAAGGAGTACCTTTTTATTTGCGGACTGGCAAGCGAATGCCTAAAAAAGTCTCAGAAATTGCAATTCAGTTTAAAGAAGTGCCATATTTGATGTTCCAGTCCGCAGCTAAACAAGCTAATCCTAATGTATTGGCTTTGCGCATCCAACCCAATGAAGGGATATCGATGCGGTTTGAAGTCAAAACACCAGGTAGTTCCCTGCGAACTCGCTCAGTAGATATGGATTTCCGTTACGATACTGCTTTTGGTAAGCCTAGTACAGATGCTTACAGTCGTTTGTTGGTTGACTGTATGTTAGGAGACCAAACCCTGTTTACTCATGGCGATGAAGTAGAAGCATCTTGGCGAGCATTAACACCAATACTAGGTATCTGGGATGCTCCCGCTCCACCAGAAGTAATACCTTTGTATGAAGCAGGTAGTTGGGGACCAGTTGAGGCAGAACTGTTGCTCAACCGAGATGGTCGTCGTTGGCGCCGACTTTAAATTCAGTTATCAGTTATCAGTTATCAGCTTTTTACAGTAATGTCAGATAGGTTTGCCTATCTAGGGTGATTTCAGTTATCAGTTAGCCTCCTGTCGGAGGAACTGCGTTAACAGTTATCAGCACTACCTCCAGTAATAGGGAGGCTTGAAATGGGAAATTTTCTTCTCTTGGTCGATTAGATATGGCGAGGAGACCAACCGCTTTTTATCCCCTTGAAAGGGGAGGCTATTGACCTTATTTTTTGG
>NZ_JAAHGT010000821.1 GCF_010672385.1 Okeania sp. SIO2F4 | reverse complement strand
TAAAAGCAGGTTTTCCCACAGTTAACTTGTTAATAACAGCCCTCCTGTCCGAGGAGATTTTGTTGTTAACCGAAGCAAAAATTGGCAAATTAGCCAGAATGAATTAAAAGCAAACTTAGAAAATAATAATCTAGTAATTATTGACACGAGGGAGTTAAGAGAATATGCAGGAAAAACACCTTATGGCGAACAACGTGGCGGTCATATTCCTGGGGCAGTTCATATCTATTTTAAAGATTGGTTAGATAATAATGGAATGTTATTATCGCGGGATAAAATTTTAGAAATGTTGGCAAAAAAAGGAATTACTAGAGATAAAAATTTTGTGACTTATTGTACAGGTGGGGTACGCTCTGCTTGGTCAAGTTCTGTATTAGTAGATTTAGGATTTCAGGTAAAAAATTATTCTGGTTCAATGTGGGAATGGTCAGCTAGTGATGCAGATATTTATCCTTTAAATAAATTCAATCATTGACTTGAAAAATGATAGACCTAGATAGTTATATATCTAAGTTGATAGAGTATTACTACACACCATATATTTGTAAATATATTCAACAATTAATAATTAATAATTAATAATTAATAATTACCTCTTCTGATAACGGATAAAATTGACTAAAAGGATTTTTTTTTCTTCTCAAGGGGAGATTGGATATGGCTAGGTTAGTAGTGCATCCCATTCTTAGGTCATGCTCCATTTTCCGACCGCTCTCTTGGTCGATTGGATGTGGTTAGGTAACCCATCCATCCCATCCGTTTGTCATGCTCCGCTTTCCGACCGCTTTTTCTCTTGAAATAGAAGGCTTTATACCTTAATTTTTCGGTAATATGATTTAAATTGTGAGATATTGGAGACTTTTAGGGAATAGAGAAAAGGGAACAGGGAGTAGAGAAGAAGAAAAAAAACCAATATAGCAATCCTATTTTAGTTATAATATTTTGGTGGTAGTTAGAAGTCATAACTCAGGTAGGAGAGCTGTCGGAGGCTTTCAGTTGAAATTAACTATTATAAAAGTTTCCACAACCTATTTGGGATTGCTATATATCTGAATATGATAACTGCTATATTCTATACTTTTAAGGAACACCTCAATTCTCACAACTGATTCCTGATTACTATAAAAACTATATAATTAATGTTTGAGACTTTCAAATTTCATTAGATAATAAAAATCCTGCCGATTATTCTTCGTTTATCTGATAACGAAAAGGCTCAAACTATTGAAACTTTGTTGGCTAGTTCAGCTTTTTTTTGTTAGAGATTGAATGTATCAGAAAATATAAAAAGGAGATAGGGAACAGGGAACATTTAACTGGGAACAGGGAATAGGGAATAGGGAATAGGGAATAGGAAATAAGGAGGAAGAAATCAACATAAATATTTGTCGCTTAAAAATCTAGGAATATATGTACTGAATACTTCTTGATCTACCAAATTTCAATCTCTTGAATTATTACCGCTTTTAGATTTTAGTCACAAGTGATGCTTTCTTAATACTTATTTGACAAACAGTCTCTTATTGTTTGTCAGAGATTAATGACAAAGTTGAAAATTTTTCAATAAAAAGCTGAGATTGATAATTAAAACTTTTAGGATGTTGATAAATGGGAGAAATTAAACATTAAGATGAAGTTAAAGTAGTTACTCTTAAAGCTATGGCACTCTCTAAGCAGGGAAAGGGAATAGGCGACAATTATTTTTCACAAAGAAATTCACCATAACTTTAGGAGCTTAATACCCATACCCCCTAATACCATTTCTCAAAAAATTTATCTATTTCAGAGCATAGGAGTAAGCTCGGAAGACAAATAAACATAAGAATAATTAACATTAAATCACTAATAATTAGTAAACAAGTAATTTGGCTTAAGTTAATTACTTAATAACTGAAGTCTTGCCTAAGAGTAGCATTAATGTATAGTAATTGGTATAACTGCAGACTAATTTAAATCTCTAGCTTGATTCCAGTTTGAAGATTTAGTTGCTCCACAACCCTCTTAATTTACAAACAGTCTCTAAGTCAAAGTGTAAGTATTCAACCAAACATGATATAAAACTAGAATAGAATTTCGTACAAATTATGGATGAACAACTTGACAACTTACTATTAATACCAAATCCACCACTTGAAGCACCGCTAGAAGTAATTAGCTTGGGGGGAGAAAATTTCCCGGAAATTTATGAGGATACTATAGGGATAGATAATTCTAACAACGATACAATTTTGATTCCCAATACAGAAATTTTCCCTTCCCAACTTCCCACAACAAACAATCCAACTCTAGAATTTTCTGACTTATTAGGAGGTAGTAACTTAGAAGAAGGAACAGGAATAACCATTGACAATCAAGGCAATATTTATATAACCGGCAATACCAACTCCATAGACTTTCCAATTACTCCAAATGCCGTACAAAATAGCTTCGGTGGAGGGAATGAATTTGGGAATGGTGATGCTTTTGTTGCTAAATATTCTCCTGATGGAACTCTAATTTATGCCACATATATAGGTGGAAGTGGTCAAGATTTTGGTACAGACATTGCTGTAGATATAACTGGAGATATTTACGTCACAGGTAATACTAATTCCGTTGACTTTCCGACAGTAAATGCTTTGCAAAATACTTACGGCGGTGGTGAATTTTCCGGGGATGCTTTTGTTGTTAAACTATCTAATGATGGTAGTAATATCCTTTATTCTACTTATTTAGGTGGGCAAGATAACGATTTTAGTAGTGCTATTGCTGTAGATAATAATGGGGATGTTTATCTAACAGGAAATACTGGTGCTACATTACGTTTTCCAATTCAACCTATTCCTGGAGTTGGTAATTTTCCGATTACTGAAAATGCGGTACAAAATACTCTAATTAGCGAATTTAACCGAGATGCTTTTGTCAGTAAAATATCTACTGATGGAAGTCAGTTAATTTACTCAACTTTATTGGGTGGAAATGACACAGAAATAAGTCAGGATATTACTCTTGATAATAGTGGGAATGCTTACATCACTGGTGAAACTCGTTCCATTGATTTTCCAACTATAAATGCAATACAAAATACTATAGGGGGAGACGCAGATGTATTTATTACTCAACTTAATAGTGATGGTACTGACCTAATTTTTTCTACTTATTATGGTGGGGTGGATGGAGATATTGGTAATAGTATTGCTGTAGATGATATTGGTAATATTTATCTAGCAGGAAATTCTGGTAGTCAAATTATCGGTGGCGATGCAGTAGTACCTCCAGTTGGTGAATTTCCCACTTTTAATGCTTTGCAAAATACTTTTGGTGGGGGTGAAAGTGATGGAATATTAATTAAGATTAATAGCGATCGCGACCTTGAATATGCTACTTACTTAGGTACAGAAAACTTCGACTCTATTGAGGGTATAGATATTGATGCTGGAGGAAATAGTTATATTATCAGCAACAACAATTTTGCCAATACTGTTGTGAGTAAAATATCTAATAATGGTCAAGCTATAGAATATTCTATTCCCTTCCGGATAAATGACAATATTGGCGTGTTTGGCAATGATATTGCAGTAGATGAAATTGGTAATGCTTATTTTGTAGGTTTCACTATCCCTACTTTTCCTCTAGAACCTTTTCTGGAAGTCAGTCAAGTTGGTAATGTAGATACAATAGAAGACGCTCTTGTTGCTAAACTCGCTGTCAATAATTCTTCTCCAGGTATTCCGACCTTTGTTCCTCCTCCCAATATTCCTGAGAGTTTCAACGAAAATATCTATTTAATAGAAAATCCTGGTGTAGCTACTGCTGTGGCAAACGGTTTATTTAGTAATGGGTTTGAGCATTGGTTAGAGTTTGGCTTTTTTGAAGGGCGATCGCCTCAGTTTGCTTTTGACGAGGAATTTTATTTGATAACTAACCCGGGAGTTGCCAATGCTGTAGCAAATGGAATTTTTATCAATGGCTTGGAACATTATATTAGGTTTGGTCAAGCAGAAGGCCGTTTAGCTATTGCTTAGTTTAATATGGGTAGAGTTAAAAATTTTGATCGTTGACCCTACCTAATCTGCTCTATTTCTAATATAGATCGATCTTAAAATGGATTCTATTAAGATGTTAACCCATCAGGACTTACGCAGGGGTACTATATATAGAGTGCAAAAACTGTAGCGCTATAGTTTTTAACACTACATACATGGTCTGGTGCGTAAGTCCTACCCATAATATTATGTCCCCCTAAATAGTTATACTTTAGGTGGAGATACTTTAGGTGGAAGGAAGGTATAGAACACTTATACTGAAGGGTTTCTTCCAATTGTGACTTAATTCTATACACAAAGGATGTTATCCGACATAATATAATCAAGTATAGTGCTACGCATTAAGGTTAGGACATTTCTAAATCCTAAAACCCTTTATTAGTCTACTATTCCCTATTCCCTATTCCCTATTCCCGATTCAAGTA
>NZ_JAAHGT010000820.1 GCF_010672385.1 Okeania sp. SIO2F4 | reverse complement strand
GGCAAGCGTTTGCGCTTCGCAAAGCTTCGAAGTTCGCGTAGCGTCCCGGAGGGAACGGAGACCTCGCCATCCCATCCTAAGGTCATGCTTCGCTTTCCGACCGCTTTTTTCCCTTTAAAAGGGGAGGCGCATACCCACAATTTCTCGGTAATCCTATTTCAGTTGTAATATTTTGGTGGTATTTAGGAGTCATTTCAGTTATCAGTTATCAGTACCTCCTGTTTAACCAGGAGGCTTGAAATACGGAATATTCTTTTCTCTTGGTCGATTGGATATGGTTAGGTAACCCATCCATCCCATCCTGACGGACAGCTCCGCTTTTCATGTCGGCGACAGCTGAAACGACCGCTTTTTATCCCCTTAAAAGAGGAGGCTTGAGACTTAAATTTTTCGGTCAGAATTTACTCATATTTGGAGGTAATATTAACTATTAGAAAAAGTTTCACAAATCATTTAATTGCTATAGACAAATAATGTAGGAATTTTCAAGAAGCACTTAGCAATTAGTCATATTAAATCCGCTTACTTCGGAATAACAAGAAACCGGGTTTTTGGGAGGTCAATATTAGTATTGTAGGGCATTTGATACAAACCCGGTTTCTCTGCTTTTTTATACCAATACTACCAGATTTGATATAAGAGATAACTTCGTTCCGCTTCTCGATCGTTTTTTTATCTTTATAAGGGGACTTCAGCCCAGCCTAAACAATCCTTGTTATAGAACAGGAGGTTCCAAAACTTAAAAAGCTGAAAGCTGAATGCTAATAGCTAAATGCTTATAAAAAAACTGAGACTAATCCCTAGATTATTCTAAGAAAATCCTATTTTGTTTCTGAAATAATCTGTTGATTCTGGAAAGTTATACCCTTAACAAGTTTAACTATAAACTGTTGTAAAAATTGAATAGTTGCTCTCATACTAGAACCATGACTAACAGCCCAAATATTCGTGATTAAAGAACAGCTAGCAAATAATACAAGAATGAATGTTTGGATTCTAACTACTCCGACAATAAACCAGCTTCCGACATGAAGGATAATCATTAAAGCATAAAAACTGGCTACTAATGCCATTAAGTTAATTTCTTTTTTGGGTCGATGGAGGAGTGTAAAAATTATTGGCTGTAAACTTGCTAGTACATTCATAGGTACTAGCAATCCACAAATTGCTACACAATATAGGTGTGAAAATTCGATTATGTTATTGAAGTCGAACATCTTATAAATCTCTCTTTATGGTTGATTAATTCTGTATTTTTATTGGAGTGTAATATCAAAACTCAGAAAACAGCTTTTTATTTTATTTTTTTTGCTTTTTTTGAACTGAATCAGTCCAAAAATTAGTAAACATCATTAGCATTCCTCCAAGAAAGATAGTAATTGCGATTCCTACAGGAATTACAGTTTCCCAGTCAGTTGTTTTCATGTACTTCCTAGTTTATTTAGTCAAGGGATTTTAGTAATTATACCTAATATGTTATTAACTACTATGTGATTATATTAAGATTTATAAAAAAATGTTAAGCTAACAAAAAAATTAAGGAATGTTTAAAGTTAATTTATGTATAGTATAAAAAAAAATCTATTATAGTCAAAATATAGATTAACAAAATGTATTAATATCATATTCAAATAATTAGTTATAAAAAGCATAGTTTCCTTCTAGTGAGCAGTTTTCATTCTTATCCTTTATTCATTGTTCTCTGTTCCCTATTATTTACTATAGTCTTTTCAAATGAGATGTAAATCTAGATTGAAGTTTTTTAGTGCGAAAAAAGCGCTGTCTTAACTATCTTATATTCTTGCATTTGCTACTATTTAATGCTGTTTTCCCTTCTTTCTCTATTGCCTATATACCTATTCCCTATTCCCTTGTTAATAGGACTCGGTTTCCGCATCCCAGATAAAAACGCTATATTTATAAGTATTCAACTGAAAATGATATAACTCCTACATGAGATTTAAAGCCATAGAAGAGATAAACATTTTTCAAAGATCATAAATTAATATAATAGCTGACAGCTAAGAGCTGTCAGCTGAATGCTTATTAGAAGAGTATCAACAAATGCCAAATATTCAGGGGTATAGTCATTAATCCTGTAAAAGTAGTTCCAATTTTACTAATATGAACAGTAACCAAATTACTCAAGCAAATCAAAAAGATTTAACTAACCAATATCAAGAACAAATTCATTTATCAGGTCATATTCAACCTCACGGCCTATTATTTGTTTTAAAAGAACCAGAATTAAAAATTTTACAGGTAAGTAATAATACTTTTGAACTATTTGGCATACCTGCTCAAACATTACTAAATCAAAACTTAAGTGATTTTCTCGACCCAAACCAAATCGATACAGTCAAAAAAAGTTTAGAAAATAATCCTGGATTCAAAATACTCAATCCTGTTAAATTATCAGTTAAAACTAGAGATAAATCCTTAGTTTTTGATGGCATAATTCATCGTTCTGAAAATAATTTAATTCTTGAGTTAGAGCCAGCTATATCTGAAGAAAATATTTCATTTTTAAACTTCTATCATTCTGTCAGAGAAGCAGCATCAAAAATGCAAGGAGCTTCTAATTTGAAAAATTTATGTCAAATAATTGTAGAAGAAATCAGAAAAATTACAGGTTTTGACAGGGTAATGGTATATAAATTTGATTCTCAAAACAGTGGTTCTGTAATTGCTGAGGACAAAATAGAAACTCTACAAACACTCTTAGGATTAAATTACCCAAGTCTAGATATTCCACCCCAAGCAAGAAAACTATTTCAGGTAAATTGGCTCAGATTAATAACAGATGTTAATTCTCAACCTGTAGAAATTTTACCAAGCAATAATCTAGTTACTAATGAATCCCTTAACTTAACCTATTCTATTTTAAGAAGTGTCTCACCTTGTCACATAGAATATTTAAAAAATATGGGTGTTGCTGCTTCCATGTCTATATCTTTGCTGAAAAATAAAAAATTATGGGGTTTAATTGCTTGTCATCATAATTCAGCGAAATATGTGCCTTATGAATTAAGAGCAGCGTGCGAATTTTTAGGACAAACAATGTCTCTAGAAATTTCTGATCAAGAAAAAAATGAAGACTATAATTATCGGTTAGAGTTAAAATCAGTCAAGAGTCAAATAATTGAAAATATTTCAACCTCATCAAATTTTATTGATGCCTTAGTTGAATGTCAAAATCAACTCCTGAATTTGGTCAGTGCTGAAGGAGCAGTTGTAATTTCTGGAGACCATTTTCATCTAGTAGGTAAAACTCCACCATTAATAGCTATTCAAGAATTAATTCCAGAGATAGAAGAACAGTTTAATCAAGACGTTTTTTCTACAGATTCTTTTCCTAAAGTTTATAAAAAATTCGATAAATATAAGAATGTAGCTAGTGGGTTACTAGCAGTTTCAATATCTTCAGATCAGATAATTTATATTTTGTGGTTTCGACCAGAAGTTATTAAAACTATTGATTGGGCAGGAGATCCTAAACCAGTGACAGAAACAGAGTTTAATGGTGAGATTAGATTATGCCCTCGCAAATCATTTGAACTATGGAAAGAAACTGTTAAACTAACATCTCTACCTTGGAAAAAGTGCGAAATAGATGCTGCCCTAGAACTGAAAAATGCGATTATTAAAATTGTACTTAAACAAGCAGATGAACTAGCAAAATTAAATTCTGCATTGCAAAATTCAGAAGCAAAGGAGAAAGAAAAATCGGCTCAATTAGAACAAACATTAAAAAAATTACAATTGACCCAGACACAATTAATCCAAAGTGAAAAAATGTCAAGCTTAGGGCAGTTAGCAGCAGGCATTGCCCATGAAATTAATAACCCTGTTAATTTTATCTATGGCAACATTGAATATGCAAATAATTATTCCCATGAACTAATGTACTTGATTAAACTATATCAAAAATATTATAATCCTCCTGTAGCAGAAATTGAAGCAGAAAGCGAAGAAATAGATATAGAATTTATTATGGAAGACCTACCTCAACTATTAAAATCTATGAAGGTAGGTACAGAGCGGATTCGTGAAATTGTCAAGTCATTACGCAATTTTTCCAGACTTGATGAAGCAGAAAAGAAGCCAGTTAATATTCACGAAGGAATAGATAGCACTTTACTGATACTTAATAATCGATTTACTCCTAAAGTTGGGAAAGAGATTAGTTTAATTAAGGAATATGGTAATGTTCCTCTGGTAGATTGTTATGTGAGTCAGTTAAACCAAGTATTAATGAATATTGTGGTAAATGCAATTGATGCTCTGGAAGAAGCACAAGCAAAAGGGAAATTTTCTCAATCGAATCAAGAGGAAATTCCCACAATAAAAATTCAAACAGAAGTCAGAGAAAAAAGATTTGTTACTATTAGCATTTCTGATAATGGTACGGGTATGACAGAAGAAGTACGGCAACAAATATTCGATCCTTTTTTA
>NZ_JAAHGT010000082.1 GCF_010672385.1 Okeania sp. SIO2F4 | reverse complement strand
AATATCAACTGACCGAACTCGATCCGGCTCTGGTGTCGCGGTTCAATCTCTACGAGTTTGTGCCGACGGTGGAAGATTTGCTGCTTTGGGCTGCCGGGCAGGATATAGATTCACGGGTGCTGACGTTTATCCAACAGCATCCGGAGTATCTTGATGGTGACAATCCGGATGCGGATGCGGCGATCGCCACCGCAGGCTCGATCAAAACCCCCGATCGTCGCGCTTGGGTCAAAGTCGCGGATTTTGTTGGCAACCATACAAAGCTGGAAGAGATTCACTTCAAACTGATTGCTGGTATGGTGGGGAGTCGGGCTAGTATAGCCTTTCGCCAAAGCCTCCCTACTCAAAGGGGGCTGGGGCCTGAGCAACTCCTGTTGCAATATTCTAAGTATTCCAGACAGCTCAAAGAACTGGAGATTCAGGACTTTGCGAGTTTGAACGAACAGGTCTTGCTCTGCCTCAATACCGGGCATTGCCCCGAAACAAAAGCGGATAATGCCCGCAAAAATCTGTTGAAATATCTCCAGTATCTCCGTAAGGCTAAACAACAGGAGGCGATAGCTCATTTTTCCTCTCTCGTTCAAAGCCCCAAATTTAGCGATGCCATGAGGTTTGTCGCTGAATCAATAGAGCTGATTGACTTTTTATCAGAGTATTTGGAAGGGATTGAGGTTTGAGCATTGACTTAATCAAAAAATAACGATATAATAGATTATTAACCGTACTATTGGACAGACTGTGTTCATGCATACATGAAATCCATCAGAACCAAACTTAAATTAAATAATAAGCAAAAAACCCTCTTGGCTCAACATGCAGGCTATAGCAGATGGTGCTATAATTGGGGGTTAAGTTTGTGGAACGCGGCATACACGGCTGGCTATAAACCCAATGCTCGTAAGCTTAGAGAAGTTTTTACTAATCACACAAAACCTCTTTATCCTTGGATGAAAAATTTGTCCTCTAGGGTTTACCAATATGCTTTTCCTACGGAATGCTGCGCAAACGTCAACTTAGGTGAAGCGTTCAAAAGGTTCTTTAAAGGATTAGGAAGATACCCAAAGTTTAAGAAGAAAGGTAGGTCTGATTCTTTCACAATTGATAATTCACCGAAAGCCAATAGAATTAAACGGATGGAATCATAAGCTACCTTTTATTGGTATTGTCAGAACTTATGAATCAATTGAAGCAACAACTAAAAAAATAACTATTAGTAGACAAGCTTCGGATTGGTACCTCAGTTGTAGCTATGAATTTCATTCTCACGCTACACAAAAAAAAACTGATGTCATCGGTGTGGATTTAGGTGTAAAAACCTTGGCTACATTAAGTGATGGAAAAGTATTTGAAAGCGTGAGGTCGTATCAGAAGTTTGAAGCTAAGTTGTCTCGGCTGCAATACCTAAATCGTCATAAAGAGGTGGGTTCTGCTAACTGGAAAAAGACACAACTAAAGATAGCGGCATTGCATAGAAAAGTAGTAAACATCCGTCAAGACGCACTTCATAAATTGACAACATACTTAGCTAAAAACCACGGTAGTGTTGTCATCGAAGATTTGAACGTCAGGGGTATGTTAGCCAATCATAAGCTAGCGAAATCAATAGCAGACCAAGGATTTTACGAATTTAGGCGACAGCTTAAATATAAATGTCAATGGTACGGTTGTGATTTAGTAGTAGTAGATAGATTCTTTCCATCATCAAAGACTTGTTCTAACTGCGGTCATGTCCAAGATATGCCCTTGCATCTGAGAACTTATGACTGCCCAGATTGTGGGTTGTCAATCTTATTGAGATTTAAACGCCAGTATAAATTTAAGAAATGCGGTCGCCTCGACCGTGAATGCCTGTGCATGAATGCCTGTGGATGAGTAACCGCCGACGGCCTTAGGGACGTTTAGCTAACGCACAACTCCGTTAACGCTGCGCGACATGAAACGCATTTTTGCCTGTGCAACGTCCGTACAGCAGGAAGTAAACATCGGGTTGTTACATTATGTAATGCTTTGTATCAGTTTTATGGAGCAGTCTTTGGCTTTCCCGGAATTGCAACTGAGCGCCGCGGAGATTTTTGTGGCCAAAACTATTTAAAATGCGATATGAGAACAAAACCGATCGCCCGTCACCGCATTGCTCGGATTGTGGAAAAGTGGCTGCTTGTTGAGCCACTGTTGCTGGCTACCTGGACCAGTCACGCCTTAGTCTCTGAGCCACGCATTCAAACGATTCGCGTTCAACGGGGCAGGATTGAGTACAATCCAGAGTTTATTGAGCAGTTGAGCGATCGCCACTTGGAAGCCACCCTGCGCTTTGAAGCACTACGAATTATTCTGAAACACCCCTACAGTCGCCGCCAAGCTCACTCGAAGATTAGCTATGCTGCCAGCAATTTAACGCTCCAGGAATATTTGCAAACTGAGCTGCCGTTTCCTCGGGCGCGGGATGTCTTTGGCGATAGCAGCTACGATCGACAATTCTTCGAGTTTTACTACCATCAGTTGCTCGATCAACAGTCCCCCAGTCCGGAGGAGGCAGCCTCTGGAACGCCGGGAGCAGGGACGGGGAAAACTGATGCTGCACCTGCGTCCGGAACGTCTGGATCTGCTCAATCTGAATCATTTGAACCTGAATTCGTAGAGGAATCCGATCCGACTTCAGACTCCAGCGTTCGCCCCCCAGACCTCCTCTCGGTCTATACCGACGCCACTCTTAGCGGTGTTGAAAATACTAACCAGTGGGATCGAGATGAATTGTTGATCGATCGCCTGGATGAGCTAGTGAGAATGGATCAAGCTAATGACAGTTGGGGCAGCATTGGGGGCAAGTTGCGGGAACAGATTTTGGCGAATCTGCACCCCAAGCTGGATTATCGGGCGGTTTTGCGTAAGTTTCGCACCTCTATCCTCAGCCAACAACGGCGGCTAACCCGGATGAAACCGAATCGCCGTTATGGGTTCGCCTATATGGGCAGTCGTCGTGACTTTACCACCCGATTGCTCTTTGCCATTGATGTGAGTGGCTCGATGGGGACAGAGGAGCTACGGCAGGGGTTTTCGGTGGTAAATCGCTTTTTTAATTATGGTGTGCAGGCGATCGATGTGATTCAATTTGATGCTGAGATTACAACTGATGTGATGACGTTCCGTCGCGCCCAACGGGAAGTCCAGTTAACGGGACGAGGCGGGACGAATTTTGACCCGGTTTTGGCGTATCTGGAGGAACATCGGGATTACGATGGTCTGATCGTTTACACTGATGGTTATGCTCCTTGCCCCGCACCGCCTCAGAATCGGCGTACTCGTATTCTGTGGTTGTTTGTGAGTGAGGCGCATTACCGGAGTTGTTATCCCAAGCTACAGCATCTGGGGCAAGGAGCTTATTTGAAAGCTTAACCCTGTGCAATCAATCCGCTCTCGATTGCACAGGGTTAAGCTTTGGCAGCAAAAGTGCTTCAACAGAGCAATTGGACATGGCGAATTGCGGTGCGACCCTGCTGAGGTATATAGAACCCATTTGGGCTCTATGATTGGGAGTAGGGGAGTGTGGGGAGTGTGGGGAGATTACCTAAGTACCTGGACAGAATTAATTTAATATTTTGGCGGTGGTAGGCAAGAGTCAATAGGTAAAAGCTAAAGGGAATATAGCCGATTAGTAAATACACGGCAAATATACAAATAATTTTGTCTACCTACTTATTGCTATTGGAGGTATATTGGAGATTTTTTTCACCTTGATGCCGCGCTTCCTACAGATGACTCCGCTCCTCAAAAATTTAATCGCGGGCAAAGATACGGTTAGGCTTCTATAGGGAATATGTTAAGTTTTGAAAAGTTGGCTTGTGTGTCAAGCAGCATTGCATTACTATCTACCTAAAACGTGGTAGAAGTTTCCTGTACGGAGTGTTACCTGCACTTGCCAGATAACACCCAGATTACCGGAGTTATCCTGCAACTGCTTGATAATCAGGCTATCAGAGGAATTAGACCACAAGTGCAATCTAATACACTGTTAGCTTTTATTGAAAAAAGTCAACATGTAATATGAAGGATACTGAAAATGAGCAACGAGTATAACGATGTAGTGGTAGACCACACTTATGATAAAAAAGCCGATATATTGATTATTACGGCTCTCTATGAAGAAAGAAAATGGGTGCAGAGAGTTTTTAGCACAGAATGGAGGGATGTTAAGCGAGAGGGCACTATATATCAAGTATGTGATTACCAGATTAACGATCGTGTACTCAAGGTAGTTGTGGTCTCTCAACTCCAGATGGGCATGCCTCATGCCGCGATTCTGTCCACGAAAAGCTTGGTCTTGTGGTCTCCTGCACTGGTTGTGATGACAGGTATCTGTGCTGGTGTTAGGGGGAATGTTAATCTCGGTGATTTAATCATTGCTAACAAAGTTTTTGATTATGGCTCGGGTAAAGTGGTAGATGGTAAGTTACGTCCAGCTTTTGAACCAGTCTTGGTTGATGCTTGGCTTTGGCAATTGTTAGAAGTTTTCCGGAATGACAAGGGTATGGGTGAGGCTATTCACGCAGAATACCCGCTAGAGGATCGTCCCCAAGACCCTTTGACTATTCACATTGGCTCAATAGGTAGTGGTGCCGCCGTAGTGGCAGATTCTAATGTTGTGGAAGGAATTCTTTCTGCTGAGAGAAAGCTATTAGGGCTAGATATGGAGTCTTATGCTGTGGCTCTGGCAACCAGTATGAGTACGACATCGTCCCGACGAACTGAGTCGTTTATCGTTAAGGGAGTGGTCGATTTTGCTGACCAACAGAAAAATGATTCATATCACGAATATGCCTGCTATGCGAGTGCAGCTTTTACCAAACGTTTTGTCGATCGCTATTATGTTGAGCTTGTGGTAGACAACAGTTAAGTCAGTTCGTTATCGCTCCCTTTAGCTACAATTTTGGCGTTGGAAATTTTAGGGATGATATCCAAATAAGCCGATAACTGAAAGTTTTTTTTGGTATAGGTTTCAAATATCGGCGATCGCGCCGGTCTGCCCACAATTTTACAACGCCAAAATTTTCCTCAATACGCCCTAAACATCATAAATGATCGCGTCCTCCAGCCCCGCTTCCCGAAACCCTTTCAACCGCAAATGAACAGAACATGGATATATACAGGTCTGAATCATCAAGATACGAAAATATTATTTATCCAATTTTAAGAGAAGTTTATATGCGAAAATATTATTTATCCAATTTTAAGAGAAGTTGATAAAAGTTTTATTGATAAGTATACTTTTTGGAGCCACAAATCCATAACATACGATGCTAAACTAAATGGAGCGCCTGATTACTTGTTCTCAACAAAATCAGAGTTAGGTAAAACTGTTTTGGGTTTTCCAATCGTCATTGTTGTTGAAGCAAAAAAGAATGATTTTAGTAGGGAGTAGGGAGTAGGGAAAAACTTTTTCGTACTCTAATATTCATCATCAGTCTATACCTTAATCAATTCTTCCTTTGGGATAGAACCCATTTGATATCTTTTTACTTTGATTTTTCTTTCTACAACATTCGCTATCAAAGCTACAGTATTCTTAGTTGAATAAAAAGCCATGTATATAGTCAAATAACCCCAGTTAATCTTTATTATATCACAAAAATTGTCAGGATGCAACGGAAAATCCTTTGACGCGCCGATTTTTTTTCAGGAGCTGAGGAATGGGGGCAATGTCTCGCTGAGTTGATTGCCGTGCAAAAATTAAATAAAGCCCAGGAACTTCCTGTGTATGGGATAGTAACGGATGGAGAATTATGGCAATTTGGAAAATTAGTATCCGATGAATTTACAAAAAGCAAGTTGAGAATTACTATTACCGATTTAGATAAAATTTTCGGAACGATAAGTTTTTTATTGTCAAGCAAAAGGGAAGCAGATTTGAATTAAACTCGGTTTTTTCTTGCCTTCAACACCAAAGTTTAAGAGCACCCCATGTCCTTTATTAAACAGGACTTACGCACGAGGTACGAAAAACTAGGATTTGAGATTGCTTAAGAGTCGGTCGCTTCGGACGAAAATACGTTGTACTGCGTAAGTCCTATTAAAAATAAAATAGAGAGTCTCTCTCATCCCCTCTGCCATCAAAGATTTGAAGAGGGTTAAATTTGGGTGAAATTAGCTGGATCTTGATCGCGTCGATCGCGCACCGGAATGGGTATTCCTTGGCGATAGCCAGATAGAGCTGCCGTGGTTTCTAATGCTTCTCTCAGTCGTTTGGCGGCATAAATGGACATATCTCTCGGTACACTAATCCGATCGCGTAGGTAGCGTAGGGCTGGATCGGAAGCAGATGGTGGCGGACAGAGTTCTCCTGTTATCATGTAAGTCAGAGCGCAACGCAAGGCTTCATCAAAAAGGCGATCGTCGGCTGGATTAACGCGAATGATATTATGACGATGCTTGATCGTCCGTTGCAGAGCTTCTGCTCGAGAAGTTTCTGGTTCTGGATACATCACATCTGGTAATCCGAACCAAGGACCACAATCGACTCGCTTTTGATTAATCTCAGTTTGAGATTCTTGGTTACGATAACATCCCCCCATTTGCGGTGGTAAATCGTGGGCATGGGTATGAAAATCGCTTTGTGTTCCTCTATAGGTGGATCGGGTTTCCATAGCATCAAACCAATCAGAGAACTTTGGATTTTCTTCTCGCAATGAATAGCCTTTGTAGTAGTAGAGGCTAGCATTCATCCGCTCGACATAGGGAGTAAAAACCACATCAACTATACCAAATTCTTCCAGAAAATAAGGTCCTGGAGTATTGGCCAGAGCTGCTTCAACTTGAGCCACGATGGAGGTAAATTGATCTCGACTGCGTTGATCGTCCCTTTGCGACCGCGTGGGGTAGCACAACCAAGTACACCAGCCACGAAAGAGAAGGCGTTCTAGCTGGCGCAGAGGCAGCGCTCGGCGATCGCCCATTCCTACCTGATTTAATGGGCCAAATGCGTTTTCTAATGCTAATAAGATATCATCACTTTCTGTAATTACCTGACCGTCAAGTTCTAGTGCAGGAAGCATTCCCGACCGCACCTTTTGCTTATACCACTTTTCTTTCGTTCCATAACAGAACATAGTGACTTTCTCTATACGGTACGGAATCTGCTTTTCCTCTAACCACAGCCACACTTTTTGGCAATAAGGACACCAAGCATGATGATCGCGATAAAGAGTAACTCGCACATCTGATTCGGCTTGTCCAAACAGCCGTAATCTAGCTTGGGAATTGGTTGGTCCGTTCACCGTATCTCGCTCAAATGTGGCGAGTTGTTGTAGTTTTTCCCAACTCAAAGGCAAAGATTTGGTCGATCTCATAAGCTACTGCTCCATAAAACTGATACAAAGCGTCACATAACGTAACAACTTGATGTTTACTTCCTGCTGTAGGGACGTTGCATGCAACGTCCCTACGAGGCCGTCGGCGGTTTCTCATCCACAGGTATTAACGGTCAAGCCGACCGCATGTCTCAAATTTATACTAGCATTTAAATCTCAATAAGATTGACAAGCCACACTCTGGGCAATCATAAGTCCTCAAATGCAATGGCATATCTTGAACATGACCACAATTCGAGCAAGTTTTTGAGGACGGGAAAAACCTATCAGCTACTACTAACTCAGAACCGTACCACTGAGTTTTATATTCTAACTGCCTACGAAATTCATAAAACCACTATCTGCTAACTGATTTAGCTAGCTTATGGTTAGCCATCATTCCAGAGACATTAAGGTCTTCAATAACAACATGGCCGTGGTTCTTGGCTAAATGTGTTGTCAATTTATGAAGTGCATCTTTGCGGATGTTTCGCTGCGCGACATGAAAAGCTACTCGTCTGTGCTGTCTAGCTAGCTTGATTACAGCGTTGTGCCAGTTATTTGAATGTTTTACTTTCCTGCTCAGTTCGCGTTGCAATTTTGCTAGTTTATCTTGAGCTGTACGGTAAGGTTTAATGCTTGGGAAAGCTTGACCAGTACTTAGTGTTGCTAGCGTTTTTACCCCTAAATCAACACCTACAACATCAGTAATTTTTGGTGTGGGAGTTGCACTAAATTCATAGCTCAAACTTAAGTACCAATTGCCCGCTTGTCTACTAATGGTTATTTTTTGAGTAGTCGCCTCAATTGGCTCATAAGTCTTAACCCAACCAATAAAAGGTAATTTATGACTCCATCCGTTTAATTCCACTGGCTTTCCACAATTATCAATTGTGAAAGAATCTGATCTGCCTTTCTTCTTAAACCGTGGACGTTTACCCAACCCTTGAAAAAACCTTTTAAATGCTTCACCCAAGTTTCTTGATGTGCATATTGGTAAACTTTAGATGACAGGTTTTTCATCCAGGGATAAAGAGGTTTTGTGTGATTGGTAAAAACCTCTCTCAGTTTACGGGCGTTGGGCTTATAACCATCCTTGTAAGCAGCATTCCATAAACTTAAACCCCAGTTATAAACCCACCTTGAATAACCTGCGTGTTGGGCTAAGAACGTTTTTTGCTTATTATTTAGTTTAAGTTTGGTTTTGATTGACTTGTACATACTTCATGGTCGCTTTCTATTTGAGTTTTATATTTTCTCAAGCCATATAGCCGACTTGAAAAACAATAGAGTATTGCCAAAATATCCTCAAGCATTTCTGCTTCTGGAGATAAATCATCGAGTATAGCTTGGCTCTAGAATTTCCCAATAATAGCATAAACCGGAAAGTGACAAAAGAGAGATAGAAGTTATTCATAGCTTTTAGTGATTATAAAACTATTGCTCAAGTTCAAGAAGAATATAATATCAAGTATTTGGAAGCAGACTTTATTGAAATTACCGCTCTAAAACCTTCTGATTTTTTTGTTAAGGAATTAAGGCTGCACTGGGAAAAATTGTAAAATATAAGTCTTAATCAAATCAGAGGCGCTATAAATGTCTAAATCTAGTCAAGTTTTAATTGATGCTTTTCTCACTGAACGTAATACACCAAATCCTCTCGGTGACCGTAGTCCTACCTGGGGTCGTCATGTAGACGATCTTTCTCTCGTCGATCCTGGAGAAATTGCAGAAAGTGTTGTGGTTATTGAACCCTGGGAGCATGTTGGCGAACGACCGAAGGATAAGGTTGGGGTCATTGCATCAGAGAACGTGGCCTATATTGTCGATCAAATCCTGGGTTTACCCACCCTTATTGTGCCCGCTTGGAAGCATGGTATTTCTGACCTAAAGCGCTTTGCTTCCCTGGCAAGCGTAGCCAAACTTATAGTATTGGAAGGGGGCGAACCGGATGTTCATGTAAAAGATACTTTTTCGCCAGCATTTCCTCGTTCAGATGCTACGCAACTGATTGTTGAATTCCTCTTAAAACAGGTGCCTTTCATTGGCATTTGTCTCTCTCATCAGCTTACGGCGCAGGCCCATGTAGAATTAATCCGTGAATCTGTGGATCGTCTAGAAAAATCACAACAACCAGCGTTTGTTGCTGTCAGTCGTCGTATTGCCGAGATTGCAAATAGCCTAAAGGTCGAAAAGAGTTACGGTACTGTTGCCAAATCTTGGAACGATGAATCATTTGCCGTTGCGAAGAATGAAGAAATTAGCCATTCTAATACAAGGTTATACCCCTACCGGGATATCGAACTTCCCCATGTTCCAACTGAAATCACGGAGGCATATCGTGTAGTAGCAAAACGTTTTGATGCCATTATTGATGTAGCACTCCAGTACGAGAACGATATGCACATTCAGGCATTTCATGGCAACGAAGTATCAGAAGAATCAATACGCTTCGTATGTTGGGCTTATCAGCAAATTCACCATGCGATCACTGCTTACAGCGTTGAAGCAGCCTCGAATCTCGACCTACAAAGCCTAATGTCTGCACCTATTGGTGTCGAAATTTTAGCTTCAACACATACTCAAAGTGGCAATCCGCTATGTGAGGTTGCAGCAACCGGTATTTATTGGGAGAACGGCCGGAACGCACTAACTACGCAGTTTCACCCAGAACTTGATGAATCCTTAATAACCGCATCTGAAGGTTGGGCACTTTCCTGGGAAGATATGAAAAATTCTGACGGAATTCGTTTGTTAGCACGTATGCTTCAGTCAGCTCTCTAAAAATGAGTAATATCAAATCCGGTAGTATCGGTATAAAAAAGCGTAGAAACCGGGTTTGTTTTAAATCCTCCGCTGTATAACTGAACTTCCCACAAACCGGGTTTCTTATAACACACGGTTCCCGAAAAATCATATTTCTCGGGAACCGTAACTAACGGAATGGAGAACTACCACCAGACTATAGTTTCGAGATCTTGTCAGACACATTGGTAGATTAATCTAGAATTTTTCGCGGCAAATTTATATTTCAGAATATTGTAGAGATAGAGAAAAATTTAACTTCCCCGGCGGGAAGTCCCGCGCTTTCGGTTAGGGGAGCGTCGTATGGGAAAGCCGGACTAGCGTGTGCGATTTTCCCATAGTCCTGTTTGCTATAGCTATTGACAATTTGGTTGTCCATGGCGAGAAAGCAATATAATTACCGTTTAGCTGAAAGGTTAAACTGGTTTGAACTCACGCGCACACCAGTACAGCATTGTCCTCTTAATGTTTCAGTAGTAGGGACGTTCGCATTTTTGTTGAGTTGGCCGGTAACGAAAATGCGAACGTCCCTACACTGGATTTATTAAAATATCCCTGAATTTAGAATACAAACACGTATGGGGCAGAAAAAAGGACAGTAATGGTAATCCGATCACAAAAAAAGGGGATAAGCGCGCGAATATAGTTAATGGTTATGTCTTGTGGGAAACTGTTCAACTAGCAGATTTAACACAGACTAAAAAACTATTTCCTGAATATAAGTCTATGCACTCCCAGGTATTGCAAGATGTAATCCAGCGCGTACAAACTGCGATGGATAACTTGTGCCTTACCTGATAAACACGGTAAAACCAGTGGCAGACCGAAATTCAAGGGTAAACATTATTATAATTCCTTCAGCTATCCTCAGTTCTCAAATGCCATACCCGTCAAAAATGCCAATGGTCAATATTGTGTCAATTTACCAAAGATTGGCTTAGTCCCTTTAGTATAAAATCGCCCAATACCAGTAAGAGGCGTTGCATATTTGTGGGATGAATTAGTGTGGTCCGTGTGGTCCGTGTGGTCCGTGTGGTCCGTGTTGGGTCTTTTGCCTCCTGGAATTATAGCCTTAGAGAAAGAGGAAGTAAAAGATGGAATTTACCTTTTGTGCAAAGATTCATCCCAAGGTTTCAGCAACGCCCAGTAAGATTCAAGGTTAAAGCAGGTACAGTCATCCGTGAAGCAGACGGATGGTATATTAGCTTCACGATAGAAGACAAAACAGTACCTGTAGAGGTTGGAGAAATCCAGCCCACCTGGGAAAACTCATGCATGTATTGATTTAGGATTGCTGCACTATGCTGTCACATCTGATGGCGAGTTTATAGAAGTGCCTAAGTTTTTTAGGCTCTCTGAACATCGGCTGTCTAAAGTTCAAGTGAGATTGGCTAAAAGACGAAAACATTCAAAGTCTTGGAAGATTCTCAAGGGTAAAATAGCTAAACTCCATCAACTAATAGCTAGACAACTTTTGGATTGGCAATTCAAGCTGGCTTATCATTTGTTCAGTGATGTAAGCGTGATATTTTTAGAAGACCTACAAATAGCTTCTTTAGTTAGACGTTGCAAAGCTAAATTAGATGACAATGGTCAGTTTTTGCCCAATGGTCAATCAGCTAAGTCAGGATTAAATAAATCTTTGCAGGATGCAGCCTTTGGCCAGTTTATTCAAGTGTTAGAGTATGTTGCGTGGAAACTTGGCAAGAGAATTATCAAAGTAGATCCAAGAGGTACATCTCAACACTGTTGGGAATGCTTGAATAAAGTCTCTAAAAGCTTATCTGAGCGTTTCGCTGCGCGACATGAAAGGCATTCATGTCCTAAATGTGGACAGGAACTAGACAGAGACTATAACTCAGCACTCCTAATACAAAAAATAGGATTGCTATCAACACAGGGGGAGGACATCACCTCACACGCGCGCAGCGGTCAGAGTTTCTCTGACTGAAGAATCCCGCGTTGTCCCGTAAGGGCAACGTCGGGAGTATGTCAAAACTATTATGAATTACACACCCAAAATCGCTACCAAAGAGTAGAATTGAATGAGGGAAGTTTATTGGTTCCGCAGATAGAACTCAGTCTGGGTTTGTGGCAAGGTAGTTATAATAAGAGAGATAGACTCTGGTTACGATGGATGACTCTGGAAGGAGATTTGATACCGACTCTAGAAGAGGAGGCAGCAGCAGCTAAACAAAGAGCTACCAATGCCGAACAACGAGCTATTAATGCGGAACAAGAAGAAGCAGCAGCTAAACAACAAGCTACTGAGGCCAAAAAACAAAACGATCGCTTGGTAGCGAAACTGCGAGAGTTAGGTATCATTGCTGAGGAGTTCAGTTAAATAGTCAGGACTTACGCAGAAACCGGGTTGATCGACGAAACCTTGTGGTTTTAACAACAATAATCAGGGAAATAAACCTAGTTTCTTAGTTGGTTTGGGTAAGTCCTGATTGTATTACGGTGACTAATTCTTCGGATTTAATAAAAGTTTTCCTACTTGTTTAACCCAATTAATAATCGTTGCATAGTAAAGCTCTCGAATAATAAAAAGTTAAATCAATTATCCCACAGAAATCATCAATTATTTCCCACTACTCCCTGCTCCCTATTCCCTCTTTTCTAGTGTAATAAAACCATATTTTTCAAATACAGCTTTTGCCTCTGGGGTAAACATAAATTTTTCTAGTTGTTCAGCAGCTTCAATATTTTTACTATCTTTAATTATTGCAATAGGATAAACTACTGGTGTATGATATTTTTCCGGTGCATTAGCAACAATTTTTACTTGATTTGAAGCGTTAGTATCTGTTCGATAAACAATGCCAGCATCAACATTTCCTGTTGCTACATAATTTACTATTTGACGTACATTTTTTGCAAAAACTATTTTCGGTTCTACTGCTTTATAAATACCGAGAGAAGTTAAAACTTCTTTGCCATATTTTCCGGCTGGAACACTTTTTGGTTCGCCAATAGATATTTTACTAATAGCGTCTTTTGTTAAATCTTGAAATGTGTTAACTAAAGCTGTATTTTCTTGGGGAACTATTAACACCATTTGATTTTTCAGTAAGTCGCGACGACTTTCATCTATGATGAGACCTTTTTCTTGCAACATATTAATATGAGAAGGAGATGCAGAGATAAATAAATCTACTGGCGCACCTTGTTCAATTTGTTGTCGTAGAGAACCAGAAGAAGCTAAGTTTAATGTTAAAGAAATATTAGTTTTTTGTTGTTCATAAATAGGTTTGATTTCTGTCATTACATCTTTGAGGCTAGCTGCTGCTGAAACTGTTAAATTTATTCTGGAAGTGGTAGACTGAGAAGATGAATTATTGGTATTTTGGCTGCAACTAATTATTAATAAACAAGCAAGTATGGCTATAAATTTTAAAGTCGCGATCGCTATTTTTTTCATATCTATTACTCCAATGTTGAATTTTTCTCAAAGTTATTAATATTGTAGAGTTTTTTTTGTTAACATTTCACGAGTGAAGAATTTCATATTTGGAGCTTAAATATGAAGATTAGCGCTCGTAATACTTTTAAAGGTACTGTTAAAAAGGTAGTAACTGGGACTGTAGATAATGCCTGTTCAACAATCTTGATCAGTCGTCGATTTAATCTTTGATCTGGTAATCCTGTGTCTTTCAATTCTTCTTCTGCCCAAGACTGTATTGAGAATAATTTCCTTTAATTTAGTTTTGCGGTTATGATTCAATGATCATAAGCGATTCAGAAGATAACGGTAAGGCATAGTTCTCTAGATATAGAAGCAGAAGGTTCGTTAAACAATTCTAAAGACTTGCCCACCGTCCCCATATTAATGATATGGGGACGGTGGGCAAAATTATTGATTAAGGATGATAATCCACTGATAAGGATAATTCCTTAAGATAACATAATCACAGGCCAAACTCAGGTTTGATCTGAGCTACCCAAGTTTTAATGCGCCCTTCCGTTAATTCTGATTGGTTATCTTCATCGAGGGCTAACCCGACAAAGACTCTTGGCTTTTGTAGCTTTCCTTCAGGAGTTCTGAGATAAGCTTTAGAGGTTATTGTACCCTCGTAACTCTTATCTTTTGGCCAGTTACCAACGGTTGTTCCTCCTTTGCCACTGATTTTCTCTTCGAGGATGCCCATAGCATCCTGAAAGTTACCACAATAGCCAATTTGATCTCCTGTACCAAAATAAGCAACTTTTTTGCCAGTGAAATCAATACCGTCTAGGTCATCATATATGGCGGCCCAGTCGTCTTGTAATTCTCCAGTGTTCCAGGTTGAACTGCCGATAATCAGGTAATCATATTCAGCAAGATCTTCTGGTGAGCAGTCAGAAATCTCCTTGACTTCTACAACGTCATCACCACCGAATTCTGCTTGAATCGCTTCGGCTGCATCTCCAGTTTTGCCTGTGGTTGTCCCATAAAATAAACCGATCTTACTCATGTTTCTTCCGTGTCCTTATTGCTAATAAATTTCATTAGTTGCCTGAAATTAATCTAGAATAATTTTCAATAAGTGTCAAGACCTTATGTTGTGTTTTCGCAACAAGAACACTAATATATATAAGCAGTACTTACCCATGGGTACTATATATAGTCAAAACAAACTATAACGTTATAGTTTTTGAACCCTACATATATGGTCTATGCGTAAGTCCTAATAAGGTTACTTTAGTGTGCCTTATCACTACTTGAGCCATAAAAAAAGCATTAGCCACTTATGCTATCGTAGGATGGAGATTACTATGGTTGTTATACGAGGGCAGAAATAATCCCGATATGAGTAGTTATAGTCATTCTAAATAAGACTGGGACGAATGTTTCTTTCCTTGAAAGGGTTTCAGCCAAAAAAGTGTTTCATCCTTATTTGAAATGACTATAATTAGTATTCAGTTAAGATGAGTTGCAATCGTTATATTGCTATATACATAAAAAAAGTGTTCCCCCCAATGTAGCTCCACCGATAAAAACGGTAATTATTTGGATTGCAAAGCTGGGAGGATTTTTGGACAGAAAAAAAGACGGAGAACCAGGAATAAAATGTTTATGGAAAGGATTAAGACGTTTGTTTGACATTGCCCAGAGTTGGAAGTTGGCGAAATCCTCGTCTGAAGATGATTTCAAGATTTAACGGTAAGCCATAGGATATTATAGTGGCAACTGATTAACATTACTAAGAAAATGCAACCAAAGATTTTATAAGCCAAAAATTTAATAGGGACGTTCCATGGAACGTCCCTACGATAATGATTATTTACAAGTTGTGTTAGACTAAATAAGCTTCTTGGTGAGTTTTGATAACGCAATCAGATTTTGGTTTGGCTACACACAATAATACCCACCCTTTTTCTACCTGTTCGTCGTCTAAGAAGTTTTGGTCTTCTTGATCGACTTCTCCTTCCGTTATTCTTGCAGCACAACTAGAACAAGACCCGGCGCGACAAGAAGAAGGGAATTCTAAATCGGGATATTCTTCTTCTGCCACATCAAGTATATATGAATCCTCATCAACTTCGATGGTGACATCAATTTCAGGGGGTTGCTTTTTCTTACCTTTGATTAGTTGTACTTTGTAAGTAGCCATTAGTTACTTATATCCTCCTTTTTTTTAGTTGTACTTAATCTCAAAAAAACTTGGTTAACTGCAAGGTACTCCTGTTGGGGTGCAGCCACCTGCCTGGAAAGACTTGCCGCAACTACAAGTTTCTGTGGCGTTAGGGTTAATAAACTTTAAGCCGCTTTCTGTTAAACCTTCAATGTAGTCAACTACAACTCCGTCTAGCAAAGGCGCACTTATTGGGTCGATAAAAATCTGTAACTTATCTTTTTCGAGGAGCAAATCATCTGCCTTGGGAGCGTTAGCAATATTTAAGGAATATTGATAACCACTGCAACCTCCATCCACAACAGAGATGCGGATGCCTTTATTTGAGTCTTGCAGGAACTTGGTAAGTTTTTCGGCAGCTTTTTCTGTTAAACTCAGAGTCATAATTTTGAGGGAAAATAATTTAGACTTACCGATGAAATAATTACCCAGATAGGCGACATCCGCCTCTGTTCTGGAGTGATTTGGTGGTTTAAGGAAAAATGGTAATTTGAGAAGCAATAATTAATCAGGCTAACACTAAAACCTATTCTATTGTAGAAAAATGCACCCTGACTTTTGAAAATTCTAGTCTTAGTGTTAGCCCGATCATACTGCAATCGCTATTGCGATCGCATATCCTAAAATGTTTTTAAACTTCTCGTTTCTAACAATTCCATACTTATAAAATAAACCAAAGTTCTAACTACAAACTGTTCGCAGTGATAACTTCTGTGGTTGAATTCTTCCCAATACCTGTGGACGCAGCTTTTAATTCTTTGGTGAGAGAACCACAAACCTGACAGTTGGGGTCATGGTAGGGGCGACGCTTGGCAAATTCCATGCCATCCAAATCCATTGTTAGCAGTTGTGACCACAGGGGTTTACTAAATCGTGTAATTTGTTTGATGGCTTCTGAAGCTGCTAAACAAGCTAGAGTTCCAGAAACTATCCCCAATACTCCGAACCCACGTCTATCCCAGTTTGGTTTTTCTGGGAACAGACAAGACAAACATGGAGTTTTACCAGGAACTATGGTGGTTAAGTAGGCTTCCATACTATTCATGGCAGCTTCCACCATTGGTTTGCGCCAACGTACACAGGCAGCATTGAGTAAATTCCGTTCGTCAAAGTTGTGGGCGCAGTCTAGGGCAATATCAGCAGACTGTACCAATGCGTCTACATTTTCAGCCGTAACATATTCGGGTACTGCTTCTATCTCAACGTCTGGGTTAATGGCAGATAGAGTTTCCTTGGCTTTGTCTACTCGAACTTTACCAACCCAATCATCTGTCATCAAGATTTGACGGTTCATGTCATCAAGTCGCAGTTCCCCACCTCGGACTAAAATCAGTTTCCCAACACCTGCTACTGCTAAATACAGTGCTACTGTGCCACCTAACCCACCGACTCCAGTTACTAATGCAGTTGTTGACTTGAGTCGCTGTTGTGCTTCCTCACCAAAACCTGGAAGCATCATTTGACGACTATAACGTTCTAATTCTTTGGGTGTGAGCTTGGAGGTCATTTTCCTTAATTGATAATGGATAATGAATAATGGATAATGAAAACTATCTCTAATTATCAATTATCGATTTAAAAGGAGAGGGTTTAAACCTAGATTCGATTAATTATCAATCATCAATTATCCATTTTTTCTCCTTACTCAGCACCAATTTCTGTTAATTTAACTACGTCGTTATGTTCTTGTTGGAATACTGGAAATACTTTTTGTTCTTGAGCGTTAGATGTCAAGAAAGTTTTATAAGCTGATTCTAATGCTGCTTTATATGCAGTTATTTTTTCTGCTTCAGCAAGTTCTTTTTTTTCGTCAACTTCTGCAATTGCTACAGAAAACGTTTTTAATATATGGAGGCGATTTACATTTACAGTTGTTTGGTCGAAAGGAATTTCAAAAAAGTTAAGAAAATCTTCGGCATCGACAAGTTTTTGGAAGTCTGTTAATGTTTTCATTTGATGAACCCCTATCAATTTGAGTAGTAGCTATTTCTATTATTTGATTATAGACACAAATCAAAATAGTTATGGTCTATTTTAATTTTATTTAAGATTCTAGGACTTATATCATCTCTGGATAATCAGTGATAAAAAAGTTTTTGTTTGTAGTTGGGATTTAGCCCTAAGATAGATAGGGCTGAATCCCAACTACGAACTTTAATTCTAACTATTTAACAGACATGA
>NZ_JAAHGT010000819.1 GCF_010672385.1 Okeania sp. SIO2F4 | reverse complement strand
AGGATTTTCGGTTCCATCCTCACAATTTTTGTGATATCATAAAAGTTATAGGGTGGTGTTTGCCTATATGCATGATTTTTTATTCAACTAAATTTCTTTAGTCATAGACAATGCAAGTATTTAGGAATTTTCCCCAGGAGCAATACCAGAAATATCTTCATTTTGTGAAGCTCCCATAAATATAATATGTTTGTTTTTTCCATCATCGAATCTTTCCATCTATCGCTCCTAGCGTGGAAAACCAATAACTTTTTCATTTTATGAAGCTCCTGAAGAATTTTTGTGATCTCATAAAAGTTATAGGGGGATGTTCCCCTATATGCATGATTTTTTATTCAACTAAATTTCTTTAGTCATAGACAATGCAAGTATTTAGGAATTTTCCCTAGGAGCAATACCAGAAATATCTTCATTTTGTGAAGCTCCCATAAATATAATATGTTTGTTTTTCCCATCATCGAATCTTTCCATCTATCGCTCCTAGCGTGGAAAACCAATAACATTTTCATTTTATGAAGCTCCTGAAGAATTTTTGTGATCTCATAAAAGCTATAGGGGATAACTCGCCTATGCATATGACTTTTTATTCAACTAAAAATATTATTCTCCCTCGGCGATCGCGCAAATATTCGAGCAAATATTGTAGAGTGGAAAACCAATAACATTTTCATTTTATGAAGCTCCTGAAGAATTTTTGTGATCTCATAAAAGCTATAGGGGATAACTCGCCTATATACATGACTTTTTATTCAACTAAAAATATTATTGTCCCTCAGCGATCGCGCAAATATTGTAGAAAGAAAAATAAATGTAAAAGATAGCAAATGGGTTCTATAAATAAAATCATTAATAGATTTATTAAATCAAAAAAATTTTTCAACATGATATATCATTTTCTTTTCCTTGATATTCGCCAAACTACGAACTTTCAAAACTTAATAACCATCGCCTCATTTCATCAGATAATTTTTGCCTACTCCTACTTCGAGGATGAATACAAACATGCTTCGTATTAGTTCTCGCCACCCACTGTTCTTCCACCTCCTTTAAAAAGACTTGATAAGAAATTTCAAACTCATCATCTCCCCAACCTTTAGGGATTAACTCAATAGTTAACTCATCCCCACAAAACATCGGACGACGAAAATCAACATCAGCATGAATAATTGGAATAGCAATTTCTTGATTACTAAAAAAAACCTTCAAATTAATACCAAATTCTGCTAAAGACGCTTCATAAGCTTCATGGCAAATTGCTAAAATATTAGCAAAATAAACCACACCAGCAGCATCAGTATCCTGAAAATGAACTATTCTTGTATAGTAAAAAGACATTAATAGAAATAAATCTAATTATGAGGATAAAAAATATCGCGAATTTAATCTTAATTAGGGCTTGCTGATTAAATATCAAAGCACTATTCAATAAAGGTTTGAAGAATTTTAGGTACTGAAAAAGTACCAGCTTTTCGGTTTATGGAGCGGAAAAAATGAGCCTAAACGGGGTAATTATCACAGAAAAACTAAGGATCAATTATGAATGACCACCTCTTCTATAACTCCCGTAAATCCTAACTCTTAACTACTCCCTACTCCCTACCCTATCAAAAAGACTTTCCATACGCAAACCTTAGTTAATTAGGTATACTAGCGGGCAAGATGCCCGCACTAGAGAAATTTGAATTAATATTTCAACTTACCAGTTTCATTCATAGGTAATGATAACTTAATACGGTTCATATAAGACTCAAACTCACAAGGAATAGAATAATTAGAGATTACAGAAATACCAGAAAAAATCTCTTAATTAACTACAATTCTCTATAGAATAATCTACCTTCCTTCTTCCTTATTTATTCTTCAAAAAATTATTAACTGAACTGTATTGACTTATGGCTGATAACTGATAACTCATAACTGAAATTAACCCTTATTTTTAATCATCATTACATCAATAATCTTAGTAGCTACTGCTTCGGAAATTTCCAAAGCATTATACAATTCATTCAAAAGTTGTTCTTCCTCTTCAGCAAGGTCTCCATCTACTAAAACTAAGTCTGTACTAACAGCAAAAACTGTTTCTCTTAACTCTTTAGGAAGTTTAGCAACAGCAGCATCAAACAAAGGCTTAATTTCCTGATTCTTAATCATACCTAAGAGACGATCTAATATTTCTCTCTTACCTTCTTCTGAATAATTACTAAACAGTTCCATGCGAGAGAAAATATTACTAATACCTTGTTTTTCACTTTCAGTAATAATACCATCAGCAGCTACAGCAATTAAAGCGATAGCTGCAAAAGCTTCAGCAGGTTCTAATTTAATATCAGTAGCTTGTATTGTTGCTGTTCCTTGCTCAAAAAGACCCATTTTAGTTACCTCATTAGTAATTTTTTTACTGTTACTAGGCTCCGATTTTTCGGCAACCTTAAGTGTTAGGTTTTAGGAAATAGATTGTAAGTCCTAGGTTATAGATGAAAAAATTTTACTTAACACCTAATACCTATAAAATTGAGTTAAAAAGTCCACCATTATTCAAGAGAACCTAAAACTTATCACCATAAGTATTCAGCCGTCAGCTATCAGCTATTGCTTTTGGTTTTAGATAAAAGCTTTATTAATTGAGCCAGAATTAAATCTTACTACAAAAGCGAAGCCTTATTGCTGAGAGCTAACAGCTAATAACTAAAACCTTACCTATCTCCTTCTTCAATACTTCTCAAAAACTGCTAAATTGGCTTTGAGAAAATCAATAAATTGTCTTGCCGTTCGCCCAGAACGACCATTATTTCTAGTTGCCCATTGTAAGGCTTGATATTCTAAATCTTCAGGATTTAGATTGATTTTTTCTTGCTTTGCCAGATGTCTGACAATTGTTAAATAGGTATCTTGGTTAGCAGGTTCAAAAGTTAAGGTTAAACCAAAGCGATCGCTAAAAGAAAGCTTTTCTTGAACTGTATCCCAATTATGCACCTCATCACTATCTTTTGGGCGAGGGCGATCGTTAAAAAATTCTCTTATTAAATGCCTTCTATTTGATGTAGCATAGACTACCACATTGGTTGGTCTAGCAGTTAAATTACCTTCTAAAACAACTTTTAAAGCTTTAAAAGTATCATCATCTTCTTCAAAGGAAAGGTCATCAACAAAGATAATAAATTTTTGTGGAACATTCCGTAATTTTTCCACAATTAATGGTAAATCTTTTAAGTCTGACTTAGCTACTTCAACTAAACGGAGATTGCGTTGACTATATTCATTCAATAAAGCTTTTACTAAGGAAGATTTCCCCGAACCACGACTACCATAAAGTAAAACATTAAGTGCTGGATATCCTGCCAGGAGAAATTCTGTATTTTTAATTAAAGTGTTTCGTTGGAATTCATATCCTACTAATTCTTTTAATTTAACTGGATCGGGATGGGTAATAGTTAATAGTTTACCATTCCGCCATTCAAAGGCAATTGATTCAGCGAATAAACCAGTGCCAAAATGACTATAGTGAGTGGCTAAAGTTTCAATAGCATCTGACCAATTTTCTAAACTTCTTAACTTTTCATATATAGTTTCTTTTTTTTCTGATTCTAGTTCCCAAGCAATGGGAGGTTTTTCTAATTTAGCTATTATTTTTACCCACTGACTAATTGTTGTACCACTGCAGTGATAAAGATTTTGTAAAATTTGCAAATCATGTTTTGCTGCTGCAATTAAATTTGGAGATAGGGTGTTAATATTTATTTTTTGAACTTGTTTACTAAAGGGATTATCATCCTGAATAATCTGAGAAATTAGATATTCTTGCCAGGAAATATTTTTACTAGCAATAGTTCTAAACCAATTACTATAAGCTCGAATACATTCTATTCCACTTCCATCATTTTTAGACAAAGATTCTAATAACTGGATAAAAGCTTCACCCACTGTTTTTTTGAGAACAGACTGATATAACAATAGAGATGCTATTTGCTGTTGCAAGTTTTGAATTTGGGGGATAATTTGAGCATCTAAACAAGACATAATTGATTAATTATTTGATAGACTGATTAATCACAGGGTAAGCATTCAGCACATCGCGTATTAGCTATCAGCCATTAATTCATTATTTTGTCAGGAGGAATTAGTCTGATGGCGAGAATTAAAAGTCCGACACGAAAAAGGTCATTAGCTAATCTTAATAGTTGCTTTATTCTTTACGAAAATACGAAAACCTGAAAGCTGAATGGGAGCTAGCTGAATGCTTACATCACAGGCTATTTTTTTTCACTAATTTTTTGACTAAATAAATATGTAGTTATAGAGATATAGTAATTCCCAAAGTTATGAGGTACAGTTGTTTTTCTTATTTTCTGTTCCCTGTTCCCAGTTAAGTGTTCCCTCAAACCTAAAATTTTGTACCTCACGATTTTTGGGAATTGCTATAATTTTACTATCTATACTTAGAAACTACTGTTTTTTA
>NZ_JAAHGT010000818.1 GCF_010672385.1 Okeania sp. SIO2F4 | reverse complement strand
TCTTCATTTGGTTTTCAGGATTGTAATGCAATATTTGGAAATCATTTTTATTTTCAATAAATTTGCAATTTTGAGTATGAAGATGTTCAACATATTGATTTTTAAACAACTGTTAATACCTCTTTATAAAAACAAGATTTTCCTCATTGGTGCTATTCAGAAAATCGAAATTTTTGTTCCAACGGCTAATCTTTCATTTTATTAATAGCAATATTTGAAAAATTGCTACAGTCAAGGAATTCTGAACAGGGAAAAAGGAAAGATAAATTTATCGAAACGGTGACCTCGCGTCGGCGTTAGACCCTCTGTCAAAGGCTAAAAGTAACTGGTAGAGCACTCACAAAAAAGAGGAAAAAATTCAAAAATTTACAATATTGGCGAGGGATAAAATTTTATACTATAGGCAAAAAATACAGATAATAAGATATAACTCTTTGGCGTGAATTTTGTATGATATGATGTCCGGATAATTAGTGATAAAAAAAGTTTCTCCTTTTCCTCCTCTTTCTTCTTGCTTTTTTCTTCCCTCCTAACTCCTGACTCCTGACTCCTCGGTCGTTTATTTATAAGTATTCAACCAGACATTATATAACACCTATGTAGTAAGAAGCTATAGCAATTCCCAAAGTTATGAGGTACAGTTGTTTTTATTCTTTTCTATTCCCTGTTCCCAGTTAAGTGTTCCCTCAAACCTAAAATTTTGTACCTTACCAGTATGGGAATTGCTATAAATTTTATAGACAGTTTTACCGTGGTTTCACATTCAAATAATACTGAATTGACATAATTTTTCTGTCAAAATATTTGAGAGCAAAAAATCTGCATCAATACCTTCAACAATTAACAAGTAAAAATTAATAATCAATAATTACCTATCCTTGAAAAGAATAGGATTGACGAAAAGGAAAATTTTTATTGTTTCTTCTTAAATGCAGAGGCTTTAAACCTTAATTATTCGGTAAAAATATTTTGATATAGCAGTCGCAATTATTGTATTTATTTGACTGATAAAAAAGCTAGAAACTAGGGAATATCAACAATCAAACTTCCTCCTACTTCAGCCCTTCTCTTTTGTTTTGCTATACAAACTTAAAATTTAAGAGGTAACTGTTATATATACCATGTAATATAGTTGATTAAACTTTCCGATAGAACTAAAACCTAAATATATTTATTTATAATCCGGCTAATTAGTTATGCTGTGATTAAAGACTAAGGAGTCAGGAATTAGGAGTTAGGAGTTAAGAATAATTTTCAGGCGGGAATTTGCAGGGATACTCTTTAAAAAGTCTATATTTAATGGAGAAGCGCGAGTACAATAACTGTATAACCGGATTTTATATTACTAATATCAACATGACTAAATCACTAGGAAAAGTATATATCGTTGGAGCTGGACCCGGAAGTAAAGAATATTTGAGTGTCAAAGCATATTCTCTAATTACTCAAGGGGAAGTCTTAATTTATGATGCCTTAGTTGATGACTCTATTTTAGAATTAGCACCAGAAAATTGTTTAAAAATAGAGATGGGTAAACGTGGCGGTAAAGTTAGTACATCTCAGTCAGAAATTAATAGCTTGTTAGTAGAAAAATGTCGTTTAGGCAAACAAGTAATTAGACTAAAGGGAGGAGACCCTTTTATTTTTGGTCGTGCTGCTCCAGAAATTCAAGCATTAATTGAAGCTGGTTGTGAATTTGAAGTTGTACCAGGAATTTCTTCTGCATTAGCTGCACCTTTATTGGCAAATATTCCTCTGACAGATGCAGTAATGAGTAGAGCTTTTGTAGTCTTAACTGCTCACGATATAGAAGCGTTAGATTGGGAAAAAATATCTCAGATTGAAACTTTAGTAATTTTAATGGGGGGAAAAAATTTAGGTGAAATTGTACATCAGTTATTAAGACATGAAAGAATACCTGAAACTCCTGTAGCAATTATCCAAAATTGTGCGACTCCTAAACAACACATTTGGATTGGTAATTTGAGCGATATTGCTAAACAAACTTATGCTGAATATTTGTCTCCTTGTGTGATAATAGTGGGGGAAGTAGTTAGATTAAGAGATTATTTACAGAAAAATTAAGGTATAAAACCTCTCCATTCATGGAGAAAAAGTGGTAGTTTAGCTAGCGCACAACTTCGCACTTCGGCTGTCACCGACTTGAATTGCGGAGCTTGGAGTAGGATGGGATGGGGAGGAAACCTTGCCATATCCAATCGACCAAGAGAAGAAAAAAATTCCTTTTAACTTAACTCAATCCTTCTATTACAGAAGAGGTAATTATTAATTGTTAATTGTTAATTATTAATTATTGAAAGTATCCAAATAATATGATTAGAGAAAAGTCTGAAGCAAAAACAGAAATAGCACCTTTAGCAAATAAAACTATTTTAGTAACTCGTTCAGCAGGTCAGTCGAGTAAGTTTACCGAACTTCTAAAAAAAGAAGGAGCAAAAGTAATTGAAATGCCAGCTTTAGTAATTACTCCACCTTCAAGTTGGCATGATTTAGACGCAGCTATTACTAATATAGATAGTTTTGATTGGTTAATTCTGACTTCTACAAATGGAGTAGATTATTTTTTTGAAAGATTGACAGAGAAAGGTAAAGATAGTCGTGCTTTAGCTGGGGTAAAAATAGCAGTAGTTGGTAAAAAGACGGCAGAAAGTTTGAAGACTTGTGGTTTGACTCCAGATTTTATTCCACCTAATTTTGTTGCTGATTCTTTAGTGGCAAATTTTCCTGAAAAATTGAGTGGAAAAAAGGTTTTATTTCCCAGAGTAGAAACTGGTGGTCGGGAAGTCTTAGTCAAGGAATTAAATAGTCAAGGTGCAGAAGTAATAGAAGTAGCTGCTTATGAGTCTACTTGCCCAGAAAATATTGTACCCGAAGCTTTCTTAGCACTACAGAATTTACAGATAGATATTATTACTTTTGCTAGCTCTAAAACTGTCAGAAATTTTTGTTATTTAATTTCAGAAAATAAGGATAAGTTACCCGAAAATTGCTTAGAAAATATTTGTATTGCTTCTATCGGACCTCAAACTTCTCAAAGTTGTCACAGTTTATTAGGTAGAGTTGACGTGGAAGCGAAAGAATTTACTTTAGATGGTTTGACTAAAGCTATTATTAAGTGGGTGGGAGCGAGAAAGTAAAAGCTTGTCCTAAAGAATGTTAGGATCTACTTTGTTGACTTCTCCCCGCTTTAAAAAGACGGGGATTCTCAAAGGATACTACGCAGCAGGTTGAAACCGTGCTGCTTCGCAATCTTTTCGATATTGTTTTGAAAGAGAATCCCAAAAATATCGTTTTGGCAGAGTCAAAACTGCCCTACACGCCTTGGTTAAATCGAAATTCAACTGTGCGCTTACCTTTCTGATTATATTAGCTGAACCATTACAGTCAGCATTAATTAAACTGCCATTAGAAGAGCAATATAAACCTCTTTTAACCCGCTTTCCTGATGCTTTCCACCGCTCGGGTTTTTCACCATATTTTGGTAGAAAATCATCGTCTAGAAAACTAGCTTGACTGGTATAGCTCTCTTCTGTCTCGATAAAGTTAATCCCATATTGTTGAGATAATTGAGAAACTCTTTCTTTCAATTTAGCTGTAGGAATTTGCACAAATTCCTGATTATTCTTGTGGCCAATATTAATCCCATCTTTGTTGAATGGATTCCAACCAAAAACAATATTTGCAATGTTATTAGCAAGACACCAATTAATAATAAATCTTGTGGCTTTATTAATGTTGTCTCTCATTTGGTTGCGAGGGACGAAGCAATCACGTTTTTCGGTTATCTTTGCAAGTTCTTCATCCCAGTATCCTTGAGGTTTTTCCGTCTTAATCTTGGCGACTTGTTTGTTATACCACTGCCATACGAGATTTGACCTTTTTCCCATCAATTATGAAGGATTTTCCTGTGTTGGATACTCCAGTTATCCAATTATTTAATCCGGGGTCTATACCAAGAACATTACTGTTAGCTTTAACAGGTTCAATTTCGGGCTGTTTGTAGACAAATTCAATATAAAAACATCCATTTCGAGGAAAAATGCGATATTCTTTAATTGAGCTAAAGTCTAGATTTGAGGGCATAGGTAAGAGAAAATGGTCAATTCCGAACCATGCTTTGAGCTGATTTCCTAGAGAGAATTTCAAGTCATTTCCAATCAATTTAACCCATCGAGCTGGATAACTTACAACTGCCATTCCGCCCTTTTTTCTATAACTGGGTGGCTTAGGGCGAAAATGTAATTTTTCCTCCTTGTACAGCTTCAATAATTTTCCATAAGAATTAAACGACTCAATCACACTATGTAATGTCTGTTGAGCGCAAGCTGACCGCATTGCTTTGAAGTGGATATTACTTTTTAGTTGCCGATCGAGTGCCGCTTTAGTCAGAAAAACTCCGTTTTTAGATCGAGCGAGAGCGCAGCGCGGAGCTGGTGATGA
>NZ_JAAHGT010000817.1 GCF_010672385.1 Okeania sp. SIO2F4 | reverse complement strand
GTGATTATCATAAAATAGTAGATGTGATGCAACGAGTAGAAAAAGGCGATCGCGTCAAAGAAGTTACTCCCGAACCAACTTACATCGCTGATGAAACCACCCCCCGTTACCGTACAACATCCGAAGGCGTTGCTTATGTGAGAATTGCCGAAGGATGCGACTATCGTTGTGCTTTCTGTATCATTCCTCATCTGCGGGGAAATCAGCGATCGCGTACCATAGAATCTATTGTTGCTGAAGTCCAACAATTGGCCTACCAGGGCGTTAAAGAAATCATCCTTATCTCCCAAATAACCACTAACTATGGAGTCGATATTTACGGCCAACCAAAACTGGCCGAATTGCTCCGCGCCTTGGGACAAATTGATATACCCTGGATTAGAATGCACTACGCCTATCCCACTGGTTTAACACCCAAAGTCATAACCGCCATCCAAGAAACTCCCAACGTTTTACCTTATCTCGACTTACCCCTACAACATTCTCATCCCGAAATTCTCAGGGCCATGAATAGACCTTGGCAAGGTCAGGTTAATGATGATATAATCCAAAGAATTAAAGCAACTATGCCCAACGCCGTGTTGCGGACAACTTTTATAGTCGGCTTCCCTGGTGAAACGGAAGAGCATCATGCACATTTAGTGAAATTTGTCAAGCGTCACGAATTCGATCATGTTGGGGTGTTTACTTTCTCTGCAGAAGAGGGAACACCTGCTTATAGTTTGCCTAATCAGTTGCCCCAAGCAGTGATGGATGCCCGCCAGAAAGAAATTATGGAAGTCCAGCAGTCCATATCTTGGCAACAGAATCAAAAATCAGTGGGGCAAGTGGTTGATGTGCTGATTGAACAAGAAAATCCCCAAACAGGAGAGTTAATTGGTAGATCTGCCAGGTTTTCTCCAGAAGTAGATGGACTTGTTTATGCTCAAGGGGAGGCCAGATTAGGGACTATTGTTCCAGTAAAAATTACAGATGCAGATATTTACGATTTGTATGGTTATGTAGATTAGATTTTTTGGCTAATCGGCAATAATTTTGAAGTGGGGTAATTTCAGTTATCAGTTATCAGTTATCAGTTATCAGTATCTCAACCGAATAAGGAGGCTTGAAATACGGAATCTTCTTTTCTGTTGGTCGATTGGATATGGCGAGGAAACCTCGCCATCCCTCAACCGCTTTTTATCCTCTTAAAAGAGGAGGCGTAACTACCCAAATTTTTCGCTAAAACTTTCAGGACTTACCCACCCAAACAAGAAACCGGGTTGATTCCCCTAATTATTTTTGTTCAAATCGCCGTGACAAAAACACTTCTGACTTAATGTAAGGGCGAATGGCCATTCTTTATCAAGGACTCTCGATACAACAAATGATGCAGTAAAAAATTATTATAAAATCTAGTATCTAAAAAAAGAGCTGAGTTAAGGAAAATGTCTAAAAAATACACTAAATGTTAAGTCATTTGTTATTATGTAAATGATTATGAAGTTTAACAGGGGCCACTGAGAGTAACAAACTGTAGATTATCTAAACTGCTTGTTGAGACTAATGCTGAAGTGCGAAGACGCGGTTAAGCAAAGAGATAAAGGTAATTTTCCTTTACTGTATTCAATGGGCAACTGTAAAGATGCACAACAGCTTATTACTTTTAAACAGAGGCTCCAACCTGCCTTAACGTACCCAACTAGGGAGAAAAGGAACAGGGCATTTGGCCTTTATAAAAATCTCGGCAGAAGACCCACGTTCTCCTCTATAGGGAATGTCGGTATAAATGCTGGGTCATACTGACTACTTACAAATATAGATCTAAAAAATTGTAAAAACAATTTGGCCGCTGGGCTAGCGCTGACTAGGGAAGCCTTCGGATTAGCGATGTAGTGTGGATAGACCGTAACACCAAAAGAGAGTAGTGGTAATTGAGAAATTGCCCCTACCTGGAAAGGCAGGTCTTAAGAAACAGAAACCTAAATCGTGTTTTTCGGCTGTCGTCGCCATGAAAAGCGCAGCGGTGTGTAGCAGGGTTTAGGAATCCTCCACTGTGGTCTCAAGGCAGTGTTGGGAGGATCTAAATCTGTCGTTATATTTTCAGGTTAAAACTTAACCGTTGAGAAAATACAGACATCGCTTAACTCTTAGCAGTCAACTCTAGTGCTATCAGTTGAGTGTAAATTGTGAGTGGCAAAGGCATACTGCCCTACCAATAAGCTAGCTATAACTACAGCAAATAAACTGGAAAGTTGTGGCTAGTAAGGGCTTATGAGCAGCTATGGTTGACCATAAATCCGCCTCCAAGTTGGGTGAGAAAGGAACCAGATGTAAATAGTTTACATAGGAGAATTAATGGATTTATCGTTTGCAAATTTAGGAATTTCAGAGGAGCGTGCAAATCATCTGGAAACAATTGGTTTTACCGAACCTACTCCGATTCAAGCTCAAGCAATACCACATTTGCTGGCAGGAACGGATATTGTAGGTCAAGCTCAAACAGGAACAGGTAAAACAGCAGCGTTTTCTTTACCCATATTGGAGCGGATAGATCTAAATACAAACGCAGTTCAAGCGTTAATTTTAACTCCCACTCGTGAGTTGGCACTACAAGTTACAGAAGCAATTCGTCAATTTACTGGTTTGGATAGCAAAACTCCGATTAAACGGCGGTTATTTGTTCTAACTGTTTATGGGGGTCAGTCTATTGAACGTCAGATTCAGCGTTTGCAAAAGGGTGTTCATATTGTCGTGGGAACACCAGGGCGAATTATAGATATGCTTAATCGGAATAGTTTGAAACTAGATCATTTGAAAATGATGGTTTTAGACGAAGCTGATGAAATGTTGAGCATGGGTTTTATTCAGGATGTGGAAAAAATTCTGGACGCTGCACCTGTTGAACGTCAAACAGCTTTCTTTTCTGCTACTATGGATTATTCAATCCGGAAACTGGTGAATAAGTATTTGCGATCGCCAGTAACAGTCAAAGTAGCTCAACAAAAAACTACTCCGAAGCGCATTACTCAAACTGCGTACATAGTACCTCGTGGTTGGTCTAAAGGAAAAGCTCTACAACCAATTCTAGAATTAGAAGACCCAGAAGCAGCTTTGATATTTGTGCGCACAAGGCAAGCTGCAGCAGAACTGACAAATCAATTACAATCAGCAGGTCACAGTGTTGATGAGTATCACGGCAACTTAAACCAATCCCAACGGGAACGATTGTTAAGTCGCTTCCGGAATCAACAAGTACGTTGGGTTGTGGCAACTGATATTGCAGCTCGTGGTTTAGATGTGGATCATTTAACTCATGTGATTAACTACGATTTGCCTGATAGTGTAGATAGTTACGTTCACCGCATTGGTCGTACAGGTCGTGCAGGTCGGGAAGGAACAGCAATTTCGTTGATTAACCCTGTAGATAAACGGAAGTTGCGGTTGATAGAACGTCATTTGCGTCAACGTTTGGATACTCGTTCAATTCCTAAGCGCTCTCAAATTGAAGCCAGGCAGTTACAGAAATTACAGGATAAGGTGCGAGATGCTCTGAGTGGGGAGCGGATGGCTTCTTTCTTGCCCTTAATTTCTCAGTTAGGTGAAGAATACGATCCTCATGCAGTTGCTGCTGCTGCTTTACAGATAGCTTATGATGAAACTCGTCCTGCTTGGATGGGGCCTGATTATGCTCAGGAGGAAGAAGCGCCTATCTTTGAAACTCCGAAACCAAGGCTGAAAAAGCAGCCACCTAAGAAGTCTCGTAATCAAAGTTATCCTGATAAAAATCAGAATTTCAAGGATGAGACTTATGTAGAAGAGGCATCTGTTTCACAGAATAATTAGATAATTAGGGATTAGGGAGTAGGGAGTAGGGAGTCAGGATAAATAGGAATTTTAGAGACGTGGGCGATCGCGTCTCTAATTTTTTTTAAATAGGGAGTAGGGAGTAGGGAATAGGGAGTAGGGAGTAGGATAGGGAACAATATCAAATCCCCTTGCTTTGGAGAATAAATTTCTCCTATTAGTATTGTTCAATAATTAATAATTAACAATTAATAATTAATAATTACTTCTTCTTAAAACATTGAGGATTGGTTCAAAGGAATTTTTTTGTTTTTTTCTCCTTGCTCATGAGAGGCTTTAAACCTTAATTGTTCGGTCAAAGTAAAAACTGAAATTAGTCAGGGTTTGGTGACTAAATCCCTACGGTATTAAATTTTATCGGGGTTGCACAATCAGGAATGATGAAATCTGAAAGTAGATATTTTTGAATAATTCTTTCCTCAATATATGTACAGTTGAAAATCTATTATCATTCTTTAATGTGCAACCCCATTTTATCGATACTACCGGAGATGATATAAGCAAAAAATATTTACCAAAAAATAAGGTCAAAAGCCTCCCCTTTTAAGGGGATGAAAAAAATATTTAACTCACTATTTCAAGCCTCCGACTTTAGCCGGAGGTTCACTGATAACTGATAACTGATA